>CAMDVP010000293.1 GCA_945877525.1 uncultured Clostridia bacterium
CCCTTGGCATGCTGACCAGGCTGTGCCATGAAGGCATCGCCCGCCTGTATCCCGGCGCAAAGGAGGGCGACGAACCCTACACCCGCCTGAACTACGAGCTGGGCGTGATTTCCGGCATGGGCTATGTGGACTACTTCCTCATCGTGTGGGATTTCATCCACTACGCCAAGGAGCACGGCATCATGGTCGGTCCGGGACGCGGCAGCGGCGCAGGCTCCATCGTGGCGTATTCCCTGGGCATCACCATGCTGGATCCGCTGAAGTATCAGCTGCTGTTCGAGCGCTTCCTGAACCCGGAACGCGTAACCATGCCCGACATCGACGTGGACTTCTGCTATGAGCGCCGGCAGGAGGTCATCGACTATGTGGCCCGCAAGTACGGCGCGGATCATGTGAGCCAGATCATCACCTTCGGCACCATGGCGGCCAAGGCCGTCATCCGCGACGTGGGCCGGGTGCTGGGCATGAGCTATCAGGACACCGACGCGGTGGCCAAGGCCGTGCCCTTCGATCTGGGCATGACCCTGGAAAAGGCCCTGCGCATCTCTCCCCTGCTGCACAGCATGTATGAGGAAAAGCCCGAGGTAAAGCGCCTGATCGACATGGCCATGACATTGGAAGGCATGCCCCGCCACGCCTCCACCCATGCTGCGGGCGTGCTGATCACCGGCAAGCCCGTGATGGAATACGTCCCCCTGCAGCGCAACGACGAGGTCATCACCACCCAGTATCCCATGGGTACCATCGAGCGGCTGGGTCTGCTGAAGATGGACTTCCTAGGCCTGCGCACGCTGACCGTGATCCGCGATACCCTTGACATGATGCATAAGGACGGCGTGGACATGAAGCCCGAGGACATCCCCGTGGACGATCCGGCGGTGTATGAGATGATCTCCTCCGGCGACACCATGGGCGTGTTCCAGCTGGAAAGCGGCGGCATGACCTCCTTCCTGACCAACATGAAGCCCGCCTGCTTTGAGGACATCATCGCCGCCATTTCCCTCTACCGCCCAGGCCCCATGGATTCCATTCCCCGCTATATCGAGGGCAAGCAGAACCCGGAAAGCATCCATTATGAAACGGAGAAGCTCCGTCCCATCCTGGAGGTTACCTACGGCTGTATGGTCTATCAGGAGCAGGTGATGCAGATCGTCCGCGACCTGGCCGGATATTCCTACGGCCGCAGCGACCTGGTGCGCCGCGCCATGGCCAAGAAGAAGCACAAAATCATGGAGCAGGAGCGGGAATATTTCGTCCACGGTATGGTGGATGAAAACGGCAACGTGTCCATCCCCGGCTGCGTGCGCAACGGCGTACCCGAGAACGTGGCCAACCACATCTACGACGAGATGATCTCCTTTGCCTCCTACGCCTTCAACAAGTCCCACGCCGCGGCCTACGCCGTGGTCGCCGCCCAGACAGGCTGGCTCAAGCGGTATCATCCCGTGCCCTTCATGGCCGCCATGCTCAACAGCGTGTACGGCAATTCCGGCAAGATCGCCGGGTACATCCAATATTGCCGCTCCCGGGATATTCCCATCCTGCCCCCGGATGTAAATCACTCCGGCTGGAAATTCACCGTGCAGCGCCTGCCCGACGGACGGCAGGGCATACTCTTCGGCCTGGGCGCGGTGAAAACCGTGGGCCAGGGCGCGGTGGCGGCCATCCTGCGGGAGCGGGAGGCAAACGGCCCCTACAAGGACATCTTTGACTTCTGCCGCCGCATCGACACCGGCGAGTGCAACAAGCGCGTCGTGGAAAACCTGATCCGTGCGGGCGCCTTTGACTACACCGGCGCGCTGCGTCCCCAGATGCTGGCGGTATACGAATCCGCCATGGACGCCAGCATCAGCCGCCGCAAGCAGAATGTGGACGGGCAGCTGAGCCTGTTCGACATGGCCTTTGGCGGCGAGGCGCTGGTCACCGAGCAGGAGGAGCTGCCCAGCCTGCCGGACTTTCCCCTGCGCACCCGGCTGGCCATGGAGAAGGAGGTGTCCGGGGTGTACATCACCGGCCATCCCCTGGATGATTACCGCGACGCGCTGGATGAGCTGAGCTTCTCCACTGCCGACCTGGAAGGGCTGGACGAGCGCGAGGATCACGGCATGGAGCTGGACGGCCGGGCGGTGGAAATGGGCGGCATCCTCACCGAGGTTAAGGGCAAGGCCACCAAGAAGGGCGCGTACATGGGCTTTATCACCCTGGAGGATTTGACCGGGCAGATCGAGTGCCTGGTATTTCCCAAGGTCTACGAGCGTTATCAGGGCATGCTGGCGGCGGACGACCTGGTGGTGCTCAGCGGCAAGCTGTCCATCCGTGAGGAGGAATCCCCCAAGTTGCTGGTGGATCGCGTTACCCCCCTGGAGGAGTGGAAGGTGCAATCCGCCCCCCGTCAGGCAGACAGGCCCGCGCCCGCCCCGGCCCCGGCACACCACAAGCCCGAGGCGCCCCGACTAACCGACGCTCAGGCAGCCCAGCAGGCAAGGCGCAAGCTGTACCTGCGCCTAAGCCGTCCGCAGATGGACAGGGCCACGGCCATGCTGGCGCTGCACCCCGGCAGCGTGCCGGTATACATGCACCTGCCGGAGGAAAAAATCACGCTCCTTGCCCCCCGGCTGAGCTGGTGTGACGCGACGGACAATTGCCTTGCCCGCCTGAGCGAGCTGCTGGGCGCAGACAATGTGAAGCTCACCATGAAGGAATAAGCCCGCTGAAGGAAGGAATCACCCATGAAAACACAGGTGCTCAGCGCTGACGACGAATCCCTTTCCCTGGCCGCGGATCTTCTGGCCCGCGGAGAGTTGGTGGCCTTTCCCACAGAAACCGTGTATGGTCTGGGAGCCAATGCCCTAAACCGTGAGGCGGTGCTGTCCATCTTCGCCGCCAAGGGCCGTCCGGCGGATAATCCACTGATTGTCCATATATGGAACCGGGCGCAGCTGGATGATTTATGCGAGGTCACCCCGGTCGCCCGGCGGCTGATGGACGCCTTCTGGCCCGGGCCGTTGACCATCCTGATGGAAAAGAAGAAAGCTGTGCCGGCGGAGGTCACGGCGGGGCTGCCCACCGTGGCGGTTCGCATGCCCTCCCATCCGGTGGCTGCGGCCATGCTGAAGGCATGCAATCTGCCCATCGCCGCCCCCAGCGCCAACCGCTCCGGCAAGCCCAGCCCCACCACCGCCAGGCATGTGCTGGAGGACATGGACGGCCGCATTCCGCTGATTCTGGACGGCGGCAGCTGCGAGGTCGGGCTGGAATCCACCGTGCTGGATATCTGCCACGGCACGCCCTGCATCCTGCGCCCCGGCGGAATCACCCGCGCCATGCTGGAATCTGTGCTGGGCGAGGTGAATGTGGCAGGCAGCGTGCTGCGCCCCCTGCAAAAGGGTGAAACCGCGCTCTCCCCCGGCATGCGCTACA
>CAMDVP010000294.1 GCA_945877525.1 uncultured Clostridia bacterium
GCAAACCGCTCCTGGGCTTATGTGGAATGCCAGGACGGCAAGACCCGAGGCTGGACCATGAGCCGCTCCGCTTCCATGTTTGAAAGCGGCATCGGCCGCGGCATGGGCTTCCGCGATTCCAGCCAGGATTTGCTGGGCTTTGTCCATCAGATTCCCGAGCGCGCCAGGGAGCGCATTTTGGACATCGCCGCCACCCAGTTCCGCGACGGCGGCTGCTACCACCAGTATCAGCCCCTCACCAAGAAGGGCAACAACGACATCGGCGGCGGCTTCAACGACGACCCTCTGTGGCTGATTGCCGGCACGGCGGCCTATATCAAGGAGACCGGCGACTTCGGCATTCTGGACGAGCCCACCCCCTACGACTGCAATCCCGAGGACTGCGGCACCCTGCTGGAGCATCTGGAGGCCAGCTTTTACCATGTGGTGAACAACCGGGGCCCCCATGGCCTGCCGCTCATCGGCCGGGCCGACTGGAACGATTGCCTGAACCTGAATTGCTTCTCCGACGAGCCCAGCGAGTCCTTCCAGACCTTCTCCAATCCCAACGCGCCGGACGAGCGCGTGGCCGAGTCGGTGCTGATTGCGGGCATGTTCGTGGCCATCGGGCCGGAGCTGGTGGCGCTGCTTCGCCGCCGGGGCGAGAATGCCAAGGCCGACAAGGCGCAGGCGGAGATTGACGCCATGCGTCAGGCCGTGCTGACCGACGGCTGGGACGGTGAATGGTTCGTCCGTGCCTACGACGCCTTCGGGCACAAGATCGGCTCCAGGGAATGCGACGACGGCAAGATTTTCATCGAAAGCCAGGGCTATTGCGTGATGGCCGGCATCGGCGTGGAGGACGGCAAGGCGGAACAGGCTCTTGAATCCGTCCACAAATATCTGGAAACCGAGCATGGCATCGTGCTTTTGCAGCCCGCCTACCAGGAGTATCACCTGGAGCTGGGTGAAATTTCCTCCTACCCTCCGGGATACAAGGAGAACGCCGGCATCTTCTGCCACAACAATCCCTGGATTATCGCCGCCGAAACCGTGGTGGGCCACGGCGACCGCGCCTTCGACCTGTACAGCCGCATCGCCCCTGCCTACCGCGAGGACAAAAGCGACCTGCACAAAATGGAGCCTTATGTGTACAGCCAGATGATTGCCGGCAAGGACGCGCCCAACTTCGGCCAGGCCAAAAACAGCTGGCTTACCGGCACCGCAGCCTGGAACTTCTATGTGGTCAGCAACTACATCCTTGGCATGAAGCCCGACTGGGACGGCCTGCGGATTGACCCCTGCATTCCCCATACCTGGGACGGCTATCAGGTCAGCCGCCGGTTCCGTGGCGCGACCTACGATATCGCCATCAACAACGCGGCCCACGTCTGCCGCGGCGTGAAGGCCGTGACCGTGGACGGTCAGGCGATTGACGGCTGCGTGCTGCCCGTATTCGCCGACGGCAAGACCCACCGGGTCAACGTTACGCTGGGCTGATCCGGTATCTGGCGGGGACGGGTGTATAACCTGTCCCCGCTTCATATTCTGCAAGAAAGGAAGATGCATCATGGAAAGCAAGCGCATGCGTATCACCCCCCTGGAGGAAGGCCTCTGGCTGCTGGATGACGCGGGAGAAAGCACCTGCTATGTGCTGGCTGGTAGTCAGCAGGCCATGGTTATTGACACGGTGAACGGTGTGGAAAACCTGCTGGAAATTGTCCGCGAGTTGACCGATCTGCCGCTGATTGTGGTCAATACGCACGGACACTGCGACCATATCTACGGCAACGTATTCTTTGACGAGGCATGGATGCATCCCGCAGACAATGCCCTGGCTGCAGCTCACTTTGCCATGCGGGAGAGCGGCGCGGAGCCCTGTCCCTTCCGTCCGCTGGAAATTGGGCAGCGCTTTGACCTGGGCGGCGAGGAAGTGGAAATCGTGGGCTTGCCCGGCCACACGGCAGGCTCTGTGGGCGTGCTGGACAAGAATCGCCGCCTGTTGTTCTCCGGCGACGGACTAAACCCGCATATCTGGATGCAGTTGGAGGAAAGCCTGCCCGTGGTTTCCCTGCGGGACACCATTCTGGCGCTGAAGGCGGCCCACGGCGCGGATTTCGACCGTCTGCTGACCGGCCACGCCCGGGATTACGCCCCCGCCGCACTGCTGGACGACCTGCTGCGGGGCTGCGAGGAACTGCTGCGGGGCGAGGGAAGCGCCGACGCGGCCTATCACTGGTTTGGCGGCGTGTGCCGTCAGCACCGCTACGACGACAACCCCGACCATGTGATTGTATACCGGGAAGAACAATTCCGCTGAATCCGAACCATTCCGCCCGCTGCCCCATGATGAAACTTCGACAGCGGGCTTTTTCGACCATAAACGCCTCCTTGAATCAGAAAACGTTCATGAAATGTTCATATTGGCATCATATAAAAATATTTAATACAAATCAGCAGGAGAAAGCAGCCTGCATGTCGAAATCATATTACACAATCCCACCAGGCGGAAAGCCTGCAAGGAGAAAGGAAGTGTCGCCGATGGCGCACCATTTCGCGCGGTAAGCAGCTTCGGGCGCAGCATGGAACTCCAGGAAGCTCCGGCCCCTGCCGGACGGCCGCCATGCCTGTACATGAAAACGAAGCTGCCGCCGCGCTTTTGTTGTACCCAAAACCAAGGGCCCTCACAGGGCCATTAGCTGCCGAAACGATGACGCGGGGTCTCACTTCCGGATCGCCGCGCCCGGCAGCCCGCGCGGAAAGGAGTATAGATTATGAAGATGAACCTGACTGCCCGCAATATGGTGATCACGCCTGCCATCACTGACCGTATTGAAAAAAAGACCAAGGCCATGAGCCGTTATCTGCCGCCCAATGCGGAAATGAATATCAAGATGCGCAAAGAAAAGAGCGGCCTGCGCATTGTGGAAATCACCGTGCCGCTGGGGAACAACATTATTCTGCGCTCCGAGGCCAGCGCGGAGGACAACCTGTTCCTGGCCATCGACCAGGCGCTGGTCAAGCTGGAAAAGCAGATTCACCGCCACCGCACCAAGCTGAGCAAGAGATTGCGCGAGGATGCCTTCGTACCCGAAACCCCCGAATACCTGGACGAGGAGCCCCTGGAGGAGGACGCGCCCAAGGTGGTGCGGCGCAAGACCTTCCCTGTGCGGCCCATGTCCGTGGAGGATGCGGCAATCCAGATGGAGCTGCTGGGCCACAGCTTCTTTGCCTTTGTGAATATTGAAACCGAGCGCACCAACATCCTGTATCTCCGCAAGGACGGCGATCTGGGTCTGCTGGAGCCTGAAGCATAACTTATCCTTTTATTAGAAAAGCGCCCGGCTGAGCAAGTCTCAGTCGGGCGCTCAGACTGTCAAAGAAGACCTGGGAGGTGTCGGAGGGCTCACAAGCCCTCCGAC
>CAMDVP010000295.1 GCA_945877525.1 uncultured Clostridia bacterium
GGTGTCGAGAGGGCCGAAGGCCCTTCGCGGGCGTCCAGAGGGCAGCGCCCTCTGGTAGGGTCCAGAGGTGAAACCCCTGGCCGGCGTCAGGGTGCGAGACTGTTGCCGGAGGGAAGGACATAGTCGGTGGTACGGAGGTTCTTCTGGTCAAGATACCAGCCGACGAAGTCGCGGGCGGCGGGGGAGGCATAGCCGCCGGAGTAGCCATGGGGAATGAACACCGCAATGGCGATTTCCGGGTTTTCCTGGGGTGCATAGCAGACGAACCAGGCGTTGTTCTCCAGGTCGATGGTGGTGGTTTCGGCGGTGCCTGTTTTCGCGGCCAGTACCTCGGCAGCCTTGTATTCCCAGTTCCGGAAGTGGGTTGCGGCGGTACCGGATTCGTCCACAACGCCCTTCATACCTTCCTTGATCAGCGGCAGGTACTCGTCGGCATATTCCAGTTCATTGATCTTCTCCGGCGATCTCTGGGAGAGAATTTCACCCTCAGGAGAGGTAATGGAATCAATGATGGACACGTTATACACCGTGCCGCCGTTGGCAATGGCGCACACATACCGGGCAACGGCAATGGGGGTAAGCACCGTGACCGACTGGCCGATGGCGGTCAGGATGGTCTGAGCGCCGCCCCACTTGATGTCGTTCATGTAGTTGTAGGTATCGCCAATGACGGATTGCAGGTATACCATTTCCTTGGACATGTTCAGCTCTTCCATCAGGATGGTGCGCATGTTGTCCAGCCACTGGGATTCGTTGTAGTTAACGGCCATGTCCATCAGGCGCTTGGCGCACACGGACAGGCGCTCGTCGTCATACTCAATGTTCCGGCTGGCGCCGCAGTTGCGCAGGTGCTTCTTGATGGCGTTGAACACGATGATGGGCATGGAGGTATCCTGACTGGCCTCGTTCATGGCCTTGGTGGGGTCGTACAGGGTGTTCTGGCAGCCCACCACGCTGCGCACCTCGCCGGGCAGGTCGATGCCTGTCTTGGAGGTGAGGCCGAACAGGGATGCGTAACGATACAGACGCTCCTCGCCCAGGCGGCTGCCCAGCTCGTAGAAGAAGTAGTTGCAGGAGTTGGTCAAACCCTCCACAATGGTCTGATTGTAGTGCTTCCAGCGGTTGCTGGCGCTGATCCAGCATTTGGGGGCGGTGCTTTCATCGTTGTTGTATTTGGTGAAGTAGCCCATATCGGTGATGGTTTCGTCAGGAGCCAGCTTCTTCTCCGACAAAGCGCCGTAGCCGGTGACCATCTTAAAAATGGAGCCAGGCGTGCCGCGGGCATGAATGCCGTAGTTCAGGAGAAGACCGCGCTCGTCGGATAGAATGGCGATGGCTTCATCGCCGCCAGCCACCAGGGCGTTGAGGTCATAGGTAGGATAATTGGCCATGGCCAGCACGCGGTCCTGCATGTCCAGCACAATCATACAGCCATGCTCCGCCAAATCCAGCGGATACTTCTCCCAGTCGCGGGTGGCAATATCCTGCTTGTTTTTTTCCAACCAGCTGTCGCTGGTCATCAGCTGCTCCTGTTTGTTGCGCACGGTGTTCACGTTGTTGGCGATGGCGCGCTCGGCCTGCTGCTGATAGCTGGCGCGGAGGGTCAGCTTCACGTTGTTGCCGTCCTGGGGCTCGGTGTAGCTCAGCTCCCGCACCACCTTGGACATGTTGTCGCGCTCCACCACGCGGCTGCCCTGGCGCAGGGAGGAATTCTGCGTCAGCCAATCCTCCATGGAGGCCTCGATGCCGTCGCGGCCGATGGTGTCGTTGTAGGAATAGCCCTTGGCCTTCAGCTCGGTCCACTTGCTTTGGGAGGGAATGGCGCCGGTGTAGCCGATGATCTGGCTGGCCAGGGTGGAGCGGGGATACACGCGCTTGGTGCCCACGGATATTTCCATGCCTGAAAGCGACATGGACTTGGTCTCCACCTCGATGACGGTTTCGTATTTCACATCCTTGGCGATGACAATGGGCTGGGAGTTGAACAGGTTCATCTGCATTTCGGAGAACACGCACATAACCTTGAGCATGGTAGCCTCGTCCACGATGAGGCAGTCCACAAAGCCGTTTCCCTGCGCGTCTGCGTAGCCCTTCGATATGTCATAGTCCAGCAGGGCCTGGCGTTCCTGCTCGTTGTTGGCCAGGCGGAACTTGCGCTTGAGGGCGTCAATGCACTTGTCGGGGGTATCATAGTCCTTCATGCTGGTCAGATAGTTGTTCTGCCGCCACTGGGTTTCGCGCTTGGCCAGCACGCTGTCGGACACGCCGGAGCCGAAGTTAAACTCCCACTCGCCATTTTCCTCGTTGCGCTGAATTACAAAGCTGATGCACAGTTCGCCGCCGTTGCGCTCAATAATGTCGATGGTGTCCACAATGGACCGGGAGAAGGCCAGATACTGGGCGCGGCTGGTCTGGGAGGCGTCCTTGTAGAAGGTGACGTTGTAGATCAGCTCGTCCTCAGCCAGGATGACGGAATCCGCGTCGGTGATATTGCCGCGCTTGCCCCGCAGGGTGATGGTTTTGGTGCGCTTGTCCTCCGCTTCGGTGGCGTATTCCTCGCTCTGGCGCAATTGCAGGTTGACAAGACCCGAGGTCAGGTAGACGAACATCAGGAAAAGAATCGCAATAAAGCCGATATAGCGCCATTTCAGACTGTTCTTGCCGGATGGATTCAAGCAGATACCTCCTTTCGGCGGCCGGAGGGCTCCGGCCAGAGATAAGCGGAAAGGACGTCAGGGATGCGCATGGGTCCGGGCGGGCTCGTGCTGCAGGCGCTTGAAGCCCAGAAAGCGCCGCACAGGGAGCATCATGACCGCCGTCAGGGCAGCGGTGGCCAGCACATCCGTCAGGGAATCATAGAGCATGGTCATGCTCAGCTCCGCGCCGCTCAGGTACATGTAGAACACGTTGACAATCTCATACAGAAGCACGTTCATGGCCGCGCAGCCCAGGGTGCGCAGGTAGGGGTTCACGTTGCGCCCCGCCTTGCCCAGGCTCCGCTCATACTCCAGGCGCTTTTCCGACTTGTCGGCAAAGAACATGCTCATGAAGGCGGCGGAGACCGGGTAAAACGTCAGGTTGAGCAGGGTGAGGGAGGGCATCATGGTTTCAGTGAGAATGCCGTAGATCGCGCCGACCCACAGCGCCCGCAGCCGACCGTAGCCCACGGTAACAATGGCGATGACCGCCAGCAGCAGGCTGGGGGTAACGCCGCCCACCTTCAGGTAAGGCATGACGCAGGCCTGAAGCAGATACCCCAGCAGCACCACCGTGAAGAATTTCACCTGCCCCTTGCATGCCTGCCACAGGGAAGAAAGCAAACGCAAGGCTTAGTCCTCCTCATAGGTCATATCGTCGGGGGTGAGGGTGATGTAG
>CAMDVP010000296.1 GCA_945877525.1 uncultured Clostridia bacterium
CGGAGGACGCGGTGCGCGTGTTTGCCCTGATGGGCCCCACGGGTATGGGCTGGTTCACGGTGATGAACGACAATGACGGTACATACGACTTTACCCTCTCCGGCGCGCCGGACGAGGTGGTGGCCGCGGTGGTCAGCGGCAATGCGGATATTGCCGCCGTGCCCACCAACCTGGCTGCGACGCTGTACAACAAGACCCAGGGCGGCGTGCAGCTGCTGGCGCTGAATACCCTGGGCGTATTGTCCATCCTGACCACCGATGATTCCATTCAGACCGTGGCCGATCTGGCGGGCCGCACCCTGTATGCCACGGGACAGGGGTCCACGCCGGAGTATGTGCTGAACTACATCCTGGAGGCCAACGGCCTGACAGACAAGGTGACGGTGGAATACAAGGCGGAGCATGCCGAGCTGGCCACCCTGGCCGCTGCCGGCGAGGTCGATATCGCCATGCTGCCCGAGCCCAACGTGACCAGCGTGCTGATGCAGAATGAGAACTTCCGCATTGCGCTGGACGTGACGGCGCTGTTTGGCGAGGCTGCCGCCGCCAAGGGCGTGGAGGGCACGACCATGAGCATGGGCTGCGTGATTGTCCGCCGGGAGTTTGCCGAGCAGCACCCCGACAAGGTGGCGGCGTTCATGGCCGCCTATGGGGAAAGCGTGACCTTCGTCAACGCCGACCCGGACGCCGCTTCCCAAATGGTGGAGGCCCAGGGCATCCTACCCAAGGCGGCCGTGGCCAAGCGCGCCATTCCTAACTGCCACATCGTGTTTGTGACCGGCGCGGAGATGAAGGAACAGATTGAGCCCTTCTTCCAGATTCTCTTCGACGCGAACGCCAAGTCCGTGGGCGGCGCGCTGCCGGGCGAGGACTTCTACTACGCGGCTGAGTAAACGCATGAAAGCTAAGCTTCTGCGGGCGCTGCGCAAGGCGTTTCCGCTTTTGTTCTGGCTGCTGGTATGGGCGGCCTGCTACCGGGCGGTGGGCCAGGATCTTCTCCTGGCCTCCCCGGGGCAGGTTTTTGCCCGTTTCTCCTTTGTGCTGGAGACATTTTTCTGGCGGTGCGTGGGCATGTCCCTGTGGCGTACGGCGGCGGCCTACGGGCTGGGGGTGGTGCTGGCATGCCTGCTTGCGGGGTTGAGCCATGCCTCCGCCCTGCTGGATGAACTGATTCGCCCGGCGCTGGCGGTGGTGCGGGCCACGCCGGTGGCGTCCTTCATTATTCTGGCGCTGGTGTGGCTGTCCGCCTCCAACGTGCCTATTCTGGCGGGCATGCTGATGGTGACGCCTGTTGTATATGCCAATCTGCGGGAGGGTATCGCCTCCACGGATCGGCAGCTGCTGGAGATGGCCCGGCTGTTTGGCTGGAGCCGGTGGAAAATCCTGCGGCGGATAACCATTCCCTCGGTGCTGCCCACCTTTGTGGCGGCCTGCGAGGCCTGCGTGGGCCTGTGCTTCAAAGCCACCATCGCCGCGGAGGTTATCGGCGTGCCGAAGAATGCCGTGGGCTCTCAACTGTATAACGCAAAAATCTATCTGGAAACCGACACGCTGCTGGCATGGACGCTGGTAGTGATTCTGCTGAGCATGGCGCTGGAGCGCCTGCTGAAGGCAGCCTTTGAGAGGGGGATGCGCCGTGTGCATCACGCTTGAGCAGGTCAGCCGCACCTTTGAGGGGCGGAAGGTGCTGCAGGATGTGAGCCTGTCGCTGCCCCGTCAGGGCCGGATATGCCTGTTTGGGCCGTCCGGCTGCGGCAAGACCACCCTGCTGAGGCTGATATGCGGGCTGGACAGGCCGGACGGCGGAAGGGTGACGATTCCGGCAGGTACGCGGTTTTCCTGCCACTTTCAGGAGGACAGGCTGCTGCCCTGGTACACCGCGGAGGAAAACCTGGCGCTGGCGCTGGGCGGGGGGGATACGGCCCGGGCATGGCTGGCCCGGGTGGGGTTGGAATGCGCGGGCGGGCTGTACCCGGACGAATTGTCCGGGGGCATGCGGCGGCGGGTTTCCCTGGCCCGGGCCCTGGGCCATGACAGCGACGTGTTGGCCCTGGACGAGCCCCTGCGGGAACTGGACGTACCCACGGCGGACAGACTGCTTGCCCTGATTGACGAACGCCTTGGCCAACGCCTGCTGCTGCTGGTGACCCACGACCGCTCGCAGGCCGAGCGCCTTGGATGCCGGATTCTGGATTTTCCCCTGGCATGAGAAAGCGAAGCTGATGCATCAGCCCCGCTTTTTTTCTTTCAACAGACGGCGTGGTTAATGGGTCAATACGCTCGCCTTTTGTGGCAGGGCAACGCGGAATGACATCGCCACAGGTGCTGTAAAGCCTGATGACAGCCGGCTGAATCTTTCCTGCGTACACTTTCGCCACGTTGAAAAACTCGCACGAATTTTCTGCTTTTTTCGCATTTATGCGATGCCAATTTGTGATATGCTGTATGCAGTGAATCATTCAGGGAAAACAAAGTATATCAGCATAGGGAGAAAGGCTGCCTGCCGCCTGCGTTTCGCAGTCTGACATGATAGTATATGATGGCAGCAGATTTGTATCTGATGGCATTCCTCTCAATCAAGAAAATGGCGGCCGGGCTTATCCGGCCGCCAAGGAGGAAAAGAGGGAACACGATGATTACTGCAGCGCCGCCTCGAAGGCTTCCAGGAATTCGGGGCAGCTCCAGGTGCCGCAGGCGGAGAGCTTGTCGTTTTTCACAGTCAGCTGAAGCGTCAGGCCGCTGTCCAGCTGAATCAGCAAAGACTGCTTTGCGCTGATGGTGCCGCTGCTTTCATAGCTGGCGTTTTCCGTCAGGGTGCTAAAGAGCGTCTCGCAGGTTTCGCTGTCGGTGATGGCGCCCACGCCGCTCAGCTCCATGGCGGCGATATGCCCGGCAATCTCCAGGGTGTCGGAGAGGGTTTCGCGGCCGGTGAGGGCGCTGCCGTTGAAGCTTACACGCTGGAACACGCGGTAGACGCCATTCACCTGTGCGGCGATCAGGGTGCCGTCCATGCCGTCCACGGCATAGACCTCGCTGCCCTGGGCGGCGGCGTTGGACAGAATCACATCCGTGCCGGACAGGGCGGGCTCGGTGGTGTATTCCTCCACGCTGCCAAGGCTGTCTCCAAGGTAGGATGCGTCCAAGGACTCCGGAACGGTCAGCATCCGGTAATACTGCCCGCGCACACCGATGAGCGGGAAATTACCGCCCTCACCCTGGCTCCACAGACTGCGGAAGCTGGGGTTGGTGCCGGCGGTGATGCGCACGGTGTTGTTGCCAAGATCCAGCAGGCTGCGCTCGTTGCCTACATCGCCCTGGCCGGCAGCCTGGGTGGTAATCAGCCCGGGCTCCTGCCGGGTGCGCAGCCC
>CAMDVP010000297.1 GCA_945877525.1 uncultured Clostridia bacterium
GGTCTCCGCCGGGGAGTTGGTTCGCATTGAGGGTCAGTCTCCTTTCATCAGCCCCGGGCCTTCACATGCAGCAGCGGGGACAGATGCTTGTACAGCACATAGGTCAGGGCGCTGAGCACCACGCCCTTGAGCAGGTTGAAGGGCGCGGTGACGCACAGGAGCAGCTTCCACTCGGTGTCCACAAAGGGCAGCGCCTTGGTCGCCATGCCGACCACCGCCTCCATGGGCATGCCGTAGGCATTCATGTAGAAGGGAATCATCATCTTCCAGTTCACCAGCACAGCCACCACGATCATGGTCACAGTGCCCACCACCATGCCGACAAGCGCCGTCTTTCGGGTCTTGTTCCGCCGATACAGCAGCGCCGCGGGCAGCACAAACGCCGCGCCCATGATAAAGTCGGCCAGCTCCCCCACATACATGCTGGTGGAATGCAGCATGCCGATCAGGCTCTTCAGCGCCAGGATAATGATGCCCGCCAGCGGGCCCATGGAGAATGCGCCCAGCAGCACAGGCAGGTTGCTCAGGTCAAGCTTGTAGAAGGCCACCACGGGGATTTCGATCAGGAAAAGGATCGAGGCCAGGGCGGTCAGCACGGCAATGCGGGTCAGGTACTGGACGGACAGGTTCTTCTTCATAGGGTACAGCCTCCTTCAAAATACGCACGCCCCTGAAGCAATGATGCTCGTCAGGGGCGAAAAAACCGCGATATGCGTATTTTTCTGCGCTCTTCTCACATCCAGACTATACTGTCGGCCCTGGAATCGCACCAGGTCGGCCGGGCCATGCGGCTCGGTTCGCGGGCTGTACCGCCGGTAGGGAATTTCACCCTGCCCCGAAAAGCTTCAAGCAGCTGTGCAGTTGTTTGGAACCGTGCCTATCATAGCACACAGGAAAAGCCCTGTCAATAGCCCTGCCCGCAAAAAAAGGGAACCGCCTGTCACGGTTCCCCTGATAATGCGCTTACAGCCGAATGACCGCCGCGCCCTCGGGACGGATGTCCAGCACATGGCAGCTGTGCGGCCCGAACACCGCCTCCATGGCGTCAATAAAGGCGCTCAGCTCCCGCTGGGGCACGAAATTCAGCGTTGTACCGGCAAAGCCGCCGCCGTGGATGCGCCACGCGCCCTTGCCCTCCAGCATATGCTCGGCCATGGCCAGGGCCACGGACAGGCTTTGCTCCGTGGGGCGCTTCTGGGCATACACATTCTGCAGATACATGTAGCTGGAGCGGCCGCTGGCGATGATCTCCTTGAAGAACGCGTCCAGGTCGTCCTTCTCAAGGGCCTCCACCTGGCGCACCACGCGCTCGTTTTCCTCAAAGAAGTGCAGTGCGCGCAGCACCGCCCGGTCGGACACCTTGCCGCGGAGGGTGGCAATGGCGCTGAAGAATTCCTCAGGCCGGACGCGGCGGAGATTCTCCTCATGGAAGCAGGCGGCCACCTGCTTCATCTCGGCGGGAATGGCGGCGTATTCATCCGTCAGGTCATCGTGGCTGCCGCCGGTACCCACCACCACCAGAGCGTATCCCCTGCGGGCAAAGTCGTAGGACATGGGGCGCACGTCGGGGTCGTCGTGGCGGAAATCCACCGTCACCAGCCCGCCAAAGGCGCTGGCCATCTGATCCAGCAGGCCGCTGGGCTTGCCGAAGTACACATTCTCAGCGTACTGGCCAATCTTGGCCCTGACCTTTGAGTCCATGCCGAAGTCGTTGTACAGGGCGTCCAGAATAGCGCAGGTCATTACCTCAAAGGCCGCGGAGGAGCTCAGGCCGCTGCCGGAGGCCACGGTGGAGGTAATCACAGCGTCGAAGCCGCCGATCTTGTAGTCCAGTTCAGCCATTCTGGCGGCAACGCCGCGAATGAGCGCCGCAGTGGTTCCCTCTTCCTCGGGGCGCCTGTCCAGGCTGCCAAGGTCGATGGTCATGGCCGGATAGCCGTCGCTGTGCACATGAACCACCATGTCCTCCCGGGCAGACACGGCCGCCAGGGTGTCCAGGTTCACCGAGGCAGCAAGCACTCTGCCGCGGTTGTGGTCCGTATGGTTGCCGCCGATTTCCGTGCGGCCGGGGGCGCTGACCATCAGCACCGGGGTTTCTGCGTGGAAGAACTCCTCATGACGCTTGAGCAGACTGGTGTAGCGCGCGGTTTGCTCCACCAGCATGCCGTCGCGGCTGCCATAGAGATGGAGAAGCCGTTCCATCACTTCGGGCGTTTTCAGGCTCCGGATCATGCTTGCGTACTGATTCATGCTTGCTTCCGTCCTTCCGTATTATTTGATGGCGCCTTGCAAAATGGCGATGATCTCATTCATTCCCCTGTCGATTGTCCCCTGACGGAAATCAGCCCAGGTGGCGTCGTTCAGGGGCGTGTCCCCCGTCACAAACCAGACCATGGCCTGCTCGACATAGCGGCCAACATCGGCCTGCAGCGCATCCAGGCGGGCCTGATCGTCCTTGTCCAGATACACCAGCGGATAGGGTATCACGGAAACCTTTTTCAGTTCCACCAGCGCTTCCACGGCGCGGTGGGTTTCCTTGTCGTCATAGGTGCGCTGGAACTCCACGGAGCTGAGTCCCGGCACGGTGCCGCCCTCGGCAATGGTCGCTGTGGCCAGCACGGTACGGGCCACCGTTTCACCGTCCTCCATCCAGCTCCAGGTGCCGTCCTCGTTCAGGACGTATTCCACGCCCTCCAGGCCAGCCTGGGCCAGACGGCAGCCCTCCTCGGTGTACAGGTAGTCCACCCAGGAAAGCAGCTTTTCCGGGCTGTCGCATCCGCTGCCGATGGCGAAGGCGCCGCGAATCACGTCGCCCCCCAGGTCGCGGTACACCTGCCTGCCTTCATAGGTCAGGGGCATGAGCACGTCGTACTGGCTCAGCGCGGAGGAAGGCACCAGGGACAGGGGCGTGGGCGCGAACATCACACCGTAGGTGATGTCGGCCTTGCTGTCGGTAATGGCGCGCAGGGTATCCGCGGTGGAAAAGCCGCTGTGATCAATCAGCCCCTCCTCCCACAGCTGGTGCGCCCATTCGAGGAAGGCCCGGTTCTCATCCGAGAACAGCCTTGTAACCACCTGACCATCCTCGTCCACACAGACGTTGTAGTCATTCTGCACAATGCCGTAAGCGTGGGCCAGGAATTTCAAGTCCCACATGCTCAGGAAGGCCAGGGGAATCTCGTCGTTCTTGCCGTTGCGGTTGGGATCGCGGGTCTTGAAGGCGCGAAGCACCTCCGTCAGCTCCTCTGCGGTGGTGGGCACGGACAGGCCCAGGGTTTCCAGCCAGGAGCGGTTGATCCACATGGCGTTGTTGTTCTGCAGCTGGTTGATGCCGGGCAGCGCCAC
>CAMDVP010000298.1 GCA_945877525.1 uncultured Clostridia bacterium
TCATCGATCATCAGATGGATGTGTTCCAAATCAGCCCGGGCAAACTGATTCTCGGACACCTTTCCCACACTGCCATCCTTGGCGTTGATACCGAACAGCTTCTTCAACACGGTACCGGCCTGGGACTTTCCCTCCCCGCCGCTTCCTTTGATAATCATCATCCGCTGCGCCTTGTTGGTGGGCAGCAGGCAGTAACCCACAAACTCCTGGAAGGTGACAACATCCTCCGGCCAAAGCAGGCCCTCGAGGTACGCCTTCCAGCGCACCGGCTCGGGCGCGCCCGGGTTATAGGCTACCGGCAGACGGGTGCGAACCACATAACATCCGGTAGCATCGAAGCTGCCGTCCAGAAACAGCGTTCCATTCGCCAGGTGGATGCGATCCTCCTCCGGCGGGAATTCCGGCACATAGGCGGTGATCTTCAGCACCTCGATGATGTTCTTGATTTTATTGGGCACCCCGGTGTGGACGTATGGGTGAATTTCCGCAAAGATGGCCTCCCGCAGCGGGGCATCATCCTGCATGCGGCCCTCTGGTGTGAAGAACGCACCCTCGCTGAATATCAGCTGATGATTCTTAAGGAACTCCCTGCAATAAAGGGGCTCGCTCAGGTGTGTGCCGTCGAACCAGACCGGACAGTGCTCAGGCAGTTTCTTCTCTTTCTTCGGCATTGATGTTTACTTCCTTATGCTTGTATATTCATCGGTCAATCCCGATTTTCTTTTCGCTTTGTTGTGTTCTGCTGTGTTGTCTCATGTGATGTTCCTCCAGATACTTCTCCACTCGATCCAGGCCGAGAATCTCAACCAGCTTATCGAACTTGCCGGCTTTATCATGTAGGCGCTGACTTGCAGCTTCTCCTTCGTCAAGCTGCTGACGCAACGTCCGGTTTTCCTCCTGAGCCTTCCGGAGCTTGGCGACCAATTGCTTGCACCATGCGAACAGCGCCTTCACGCGAGGAATGGCCACCTTCTCCCGGTAGGCGCTTGCAGTCATAAACCTGCTTGGTAGCGGCAGCAACTCATCAACTGTGCCGAACTTCCTGACTTCTGCCAGCACATCCTGCTTCTCGTCCGTCCATCTCTCCAATACATGCTTGGTCTTGTCAACCCTGGCCTCCATATCCAGCAGATTTGCCTTTGCCTTATCAGCCTGTGCAAATGCTTCGGTTGCTTCCTGGTGGGCTGCATTGGCCTCACGCTCTGCGGATTGTTTGCGGCACTCTGCCTCCTGCCGCTCCAGTTCCAGACGGAACACATTCTCTCGCGCAACGGATGCAGCTTTTTTGGCATCTGCTGCTGCCTGTTGAGCAGCTGTAATCGCCCTCTCGGCTTCGGCACGGGCTTGTGCCAGCTGGTGCTGCGTTGCTGCCTGCTCCGCAACAAGCGCCGCCTTCTCTTGTTCAAGCTGAGCAATCTGCTCTCGTTGGCTTTCGATGATGTAGTCGTTCTTTTCGCGGTATGCCTTGCCACCATAAATAGCTTCGGTTTCCACCATCAGCCCATGCTCCTGGCAGATGGAGAGCAGCAGCTCACGGCAAATCTTATCGAAGGCTATCTTTCGGTTATTGACCCGGCTGGGCTTCTTGTCCGGTTCAGGCAGCTGAATCCCCAGGGCTTCCAGGGCCTTCTCCTGCTTGGGCTCACGCTCACCGTAGCGGTTTTCAACGTCAAACACCTGCCGGGCATGGATGTGCGGGCTAGTCTCGTCCAGGTGCAGCGCCCAGTCCAGCACATGAACGTGCTCGCCGAAGCGCTCCTCGATGGTGGCGAAGAACTCGGTCACGATGACGGTCAGCACCTCATGCGGTGGACAGTCGCCCTCCTTGCCGATCTGGTAGATGGTTTCTTCCGGGCAGATACGGGTATCGGCAAGCAGATCGTCCACGGTGCGGTTGCGCTTTGCGTGACCTGCCTTAATGTTTCTGGCGTTTTGCCCTGCGATAAAAGTACCATAGCGACGTTCATATTCATCATGCTCGTGCTGGGTGAAGGTCGGATACTGTCCAGAGGCATTTTCCTCGTGGGTGCGCAATCCGTTGGTGCAGTCCCAATAAAGGTTCATGCTGGTGCGCTCCTTACTGATGTTGTCCGCGTTCTCAACATCAAAGCTCCGATCATTGTGCTTGGGATTATACACACCATGTTTCCCGGCACGACCATTGTGACGAGATACACGGGGGTTCTCCTTCATGGCTTTCACCTCCATTCTCATTTGTAATGTTTGTTAGGATTACCGTTGTTTTTGTGGCTGGTTGCATCTCCTGAAGGGCACCCGTTTTCGACGGGTAATACCCAGTACAAAGTGTCGAACCCTCCGGGCTGCTGCGCTTTCGACACTTCACTGGGCCAGAGCGCTCCGCCTCTGGACTCAGGGCAAGGCCTTCCCTTGCATCCGCGCAGGCGTTGCCACCCTGCACCCGGCCCAAAGGACTTCGGCCCTCCGGACTCCCGCCCACGAGAAAAGGCCGTTCCCATCTTCTGAGAACGACCTTTCGTCATGGGCTGTGGGGTGATGGCATTTCTGCCATCATGTTCAAACGGAAGTGATGGCGCTTTCGCCATCACCCGAATCCCAGGCCGGACATGAAGTCCTTTGCCTTGCGCAGGCTTCCTTCAGAGGAATTCTGCGGATCCATCTGTGGCGCGCTGATGGTTGCACCGTGCAGGCTGCGCTGGATTTCCTCGCGGACAAGCTGCCGCATTCTCTCTTCCGCATCATTGCGCTGCTCCCGGTCGATCTGACTGCATATTGCCTTCGACACAAGATCCGCATAGGAAACGCCCGCCGTCCTGTGCTCCGTCAGCCAAATCAGGGCCCTGCGATGCTGCTCGTTCCTTTCGGGATACATCCGCAGCTGAAGCTTCGTCTGCTTCTTCCCGTTACTCGACATCAATGCCACGCTCCATGAGCTGCACCCGGGCAAGCCGCTCGTAGCCCTTGGCGGTGGCGTGGATATCCGGCTCGATTTGGATGCGCCCGAAGGCAATGTGCGTCGCGGTCTCCGGATCGGCAAAGTGACGGATCAGGCACCCTCCGCCACCCATGATGTACAACTTCATCATGTCGGGATTGTATTCGTGTTCGCGCATGCTCCGCATCAGCTTTTCCACATAGCGCCGCACGGTGGATTCCATCACGCTGCGGATATTCGGCGCGACCGTCGTTTCGCCCGTGCGCAGATAGTCCTCGATGATACGATCATCCAGCACCATGTGAAAGCGCTGCATCACCGCGTCCTTCAGCGCCAGCGTACACTGGTGCACGCCCAACTTTTCGGTGTAGCAGCGCATCGGATCAGGCGTGCCGTTGTTGATGAACATGGTGGACA
>CAMDVP010000299.1 GCA_945877525.1 uncultured Clostridia bacterium
CGATGAAAAAAACGCGTGGGCCGCCGCCTATGAAATGCACATTTCCAGCCCGCAGCTGTCGGACAAGCTGTGGCGCAGGCTGCTCACCATTTCAGTGGAGGATATCGGCTTTGGCAATATCCATGCGCCGGAGGTCATCTGGTCGCTGTACAAGATGAAGAAGGATTTTTCCTACCGTGCGGGGGATCAGGCGATGCTGTTCGTCTATGCGGTGCGGTATCTGTGCCGCTCGGTGAAGGAACGCTCCAGCGACGAGCTCAAGTGTATGCTGCAGGCCCGGGCGCAGCACGGCTTTACCTCGGATATTCCCGACTATACCTTCGACATGCACACGGTGCAGGGCCGGGAAATGGGCCGGGGCGAGGTGCATTTCCTGGAGGAGGCCAGCCGCGTGGCGCCGCAGCTGGAGGAAAAGTGGGTGACGAAGCTGCACGACGATTTCCTTGCGTTTTGCAAGCTGGAGCATGAAACCAAGGGCGAACCCATCGTGCAGGCGTTCCTGGACGCGGAATGGCGCTATGACGAGTAAGGAGCGGGCAATATGAGATATCTGGTGATTGGCGACAATGAAGCCCCCGAGCGAACCGCTGCCCTTGCGATCAGGTGGGGCGTGGGGCTGGAATGCACCACCTTTTATGATACCAATTACCTGGAGGAGCATCCCAACGGCATTGCCGAGTACCTTCAGGTGGTGGACGGGGTGTGCTACAAGACCATGCACGGCCCCTTCACCGGGCTGAACACCGGCGTGCGTGACAGGATGATCCGCGACGTGACGCTCCTGCGCTACACCCAGGCCTGCGAAACCGCGCAGAAGCTGGGTATCCGCGATATTGTGATCCATAACAACTGGTATGATTACTGTGCGCCCAGGAATGTATGGCGGGTAAACACCAGGCAGCTTTTTGCCGAGCTGATGAAGCGGATTGACGGCTGCGACGTATGCTTTCACCTGGAGAACACCCTGGAGCGGGACTGTGAGCTGATGAAGGAGGTTGTGCTGGAAACGGGCAGCCCCAAGCTGGACATTTGCCTGGACATCGGCCACACCCAGGGCATGGTGCATGGCGGCATGACCGCGCTGGAATGGATTGAGCAGTGCGGCAGCCTGATTGGCCATGTGCATCTGCACAACAACCATGGCCAGCGGGACGAGCACAATAATCTGCCCGACGGTACGCTGCCGATGCCGGAAATCCTGGCCGCGCTGGAGGAAAAGGCGCCCAACGCCGGCTGGTGCCTGGAATGCGGAGGGCATCCGGGGGAGGATGCGACCTCTTCGCTGGAATATCTTGACCGCCTGGGCTATCTTGAAAAAGCAAAAGCGAGGATGCGGGTTTGAAGAAGATTGCGATTTTCGACATGGACGGAACGCTGGTAGACTCCATGTATCAATGGAGCTGCATTCCGGCCAATACGCTGTTTCAGTTTGGATATCAGATGACGGATGAGGATGAGCGGGAGGTCAGGCGGCTGGGATTCTACAAAAGCCCGGCGTACCTGATCAGCCGTTACGGCTTGCCCTGCACGGAGGAGGAATTCATCGAGCGGGGGTATCTGCTGATGCAGGAGCAGTACCGGCAGTTTATCCTCATGCGGCCCAATGCGAAAAACTACCTGCAGCAGCTGCGGCGCAAGGGTGTGCGCACGGTGGTGCTGACGGCCAGCGCGGGTGTGTTTGTAGACATCATGACGGAGAAATTCGGGCTTGAAGGGCTGATCGACGGGTGCTTTTCCGCCCATGACCTGAACATCGAAAAGAGTAAGCCGACAATCTACCGAATGCTGTTTGACGCCTATGACTGCACAGGGGAGGACTGCGTGATGTTTGAGGACTCCGCCTATGCGCTGCATACGGCGAAGGAGCTTGGCATCGACGGCGTGGGCGTGCTGGATCCCGTCCGTCCCGGGCAGCACGAAGCGCTTGCCCAGGTTGCGGTGCGGTGCGTCAATGCATACGACGAGCTTCTGAAGGATGACATTTTCAGCGAATGATACCATGTATGGAGGAAGCAATCATGAGCAAACGCAAAATGATCCTGATATCCATTGACTCCTTTGTCGGGTCCGATCTGGACATCCTGCGGAAGCTGCCGAATTTCAGCACCCTGCTGGACAAGGCGTCCGTGGTGTACAGCAATCAGACTACCTATCCCAGCTATACCCATTCCATTCACACCTCTATCAGCACGGGCTGCTATCCGGCTACCCATGGCGTGAACAGCAACGAGCACCCCGAGCCCGGCAACCTGGAGCCTGTCTGGTTTGAAAGCTGCAAGGACGTCAAGGTGCCGACGCTGGCCCAGGAGGCCCGCCGCCATGGCTATACGGTCGCGGAGGTTTACTGGCCGCTCACCCTGGGGGACGATGTGGAGTGGAATATTCATCGCGCCGGTATCCATGTGATCCCGGAAAACGAGCAGGAGGTTATCCGCAGGCGCTCTACGCCGGGCTTCTTTGACGAGGTTTATCCGTATATCAAGGACGCATTTGCCATGAGCCGGGATTACGCCTCGGACGAGGTATGCTTCCGCACGGCGGAATACCTGATTGACCGCTACCAGCCTGATTTCATGGAAATCCATCTGGTGGCCATTGACCACATCCGCCATCATTACGGTGTATACAGCCGTGAGCTGCACGACGCTTACCGCTATCTGGACGGGGGCTTTGGCCGCATCCTGGAGGCGCTGCGCCGCCAGGGGCTGGAGGATGAAACCATCGTGGCGGTCACCTCCGATCACGGGCACCTGGACATCCGCCAGGTGGTGAGCATCAACCGCTTCTTCCGGGATCATGGCCTGATTGAAACGGACGGCGAGGGCAAGCTGGTATCCTGGAAGGCGTGGATGCAGAGCTGCTCGCTGTCGGGACATGTGTACATCAAGGACCAGGATCCTGCCATTGCCTCGGAGGTGCTGAAGCTTTTGACCGAGCACAGCCGGGAGCTGGAGATTGAACGCATCTTCACCCGTGAAGAGGTGGAGCGGGAATGGCACCTGACAGGGGACTTCACTTACGTCATTGAGTCCTTCGGCAACAGCTCCTTCTCTTCGAACTACAACTGGGAGCTGTATACCTCTACCAGCAACAGCAGCTACCGCACCAGCAAGGCCACCCACGGCCATCTGCCCGGAAAGGGCGTGCAGCCCTGCTTCTTCGTGTGCAATCCCTTTGCGGCGGAGCAGGTGTATCTCCCGGAGGGCCGGATCATTGACCAGGCCCCCACCCTGGCAAGGATGATGGGCTTTGAAATGACCACCTGCGACGGACGGGCCATGGAAGCCCTGCTTAAGTGAGGAGGCGGCGCATGTCAGGCAGGATTGTGGTA
>CAMDVP010000300.1 GCA_945877525.1 uncultured Clostridia bacterium
GACCGGGCGGCCTCCTTTCTCCTGGAAGGGCAGATTGTGCTGATTCTGGATGGCTCGCCCCAGGTGCTGGCAGTGCCTATCAGCTTTCTGCATTTGTTACATACCCCGGACGATACCTCCCTGCGCTGGCAGTACGGCACCTTTTTGCGGCTGATCCGGCTATTGGGGGCGATATGCACGCTGCTGCTGCCGGGGCTGTTTGTGGCGGCGGTGACCTTTCATCCCGAGGCGTTGCCTGTGACGTTGCTCACCGCCATCCTGGAAAGCCAGGCGGAAGTGCCCCTGTCCATTCCAGCGGAGATGTTTCTGATGCTGCTCTTGTTTAACCTCATTGGCGAGGCGTGCACCCGGGTGCCGGGGGTGGTGGGCAGCTCGCTGGGAACAGTCAGCGGGCTGATCCTGGGGCAGGCGGCGGTGGAGGCGCGGCTGATCCATCCGCTGCTGATTATTGTGGTGGCGGTGAGCAGTCTGGGAAGCTTCGCCGTGCCGGACTATTCCTTGAGCATAGCCTTTCGCATCGGGCAGCTGGTATTTCTTGCATCGGGCTGCGTGTTCGGCCTGTACGGCATGGTGCTGACAATGGGGGTGGCGGCGGTGCGCCTGTGCGGCATGCGCAGCCTGGGCGCGCCCTTTGCCGCGCCAGTGGCGCCCGCTCGGCCCCATAACCCGGACGTGGCGCTGCGCCTTCCCCTGTGGCGGCAGAGGCTGCGCACCTGGCTTGGCAATCCAATTGGCATGACCCGCGTTCATGGCCGCATGCGCGGGTGGGACAGGAATTAGCATGCGAACAATCAGCAAGGTTCATACTCCGGAGGAACGGCTGGCCCAGCGGCAGGCGGCCCAGCTTTGCGCCTGGCGCAGTCTGTGGCGGATGGCAGCCTGCGCGTCCATCCTGCGCACGGCGGTGACAAGGCTGTTGCCCCTGTGCGGCGCGGCGGCGTGGTGGATGACGGCCACATGCCTTGCGCCGGGGCTTGTATGCTACGGGCTGTGCTGCCTGGCCCTGCGCCTGACCCGCACCCAGTCCCTGCCTGAATGCGCGCGCCTTCTTCTGGGCAGGACGGGGGGAACGGCGCTGTCGCTTCTGTGCGGCGCGGTGGTGGCTGTGGACGGCGTATCCTCCATGACGGCGCTGGTGACCCTGTTCACCCAGGGCATCGGCGCGCGGGGGACGCAGCTGACCATGGCGGTGCTGACGGGGCTGCTGCTTCTGCCGTGCCTTCAGCAGGACGGGCTGACCTTCGGCGTACGGTTCCTTTCACGGCTGATGCTGGCGCTGCTGGGCATGGCAGCCGTCAACCTGCTGTTGATGGCCAGGCCGGACGGGGTGTTCCCATGGCAGGGGAGCGGGGCGCTGGCCGCCGCGGCGCGGCAGGGAGCGGGCATGGGATGGGTTTTCCTTCTGCCGCTGATGCGGCCTGCTCCGTCTGTACGGGCGCGCCTGACTGATCCGGTGGCGCCGCTGCTTATGTGCGTGGGCTGCATACTGCTGCTGAACCTTGCCCTTCCCCATGAGCTTTTGACGTCCCACGCCGGCCTTGCGGACAGCATGCTGCTCACGGTGAGCTTTCTTGCGCCCATGCTCGACCTGACCACGGTATGCCTGTGGATGCTGGGGTTGTTTCTGCATGCGGCCTTTGCGGCACGTCAGGGAGCGGATTGCCTTCTGCAGCCCTGGGGGCGTGAGGCGGCTTTTCTGCCATATGCCCTGACGGCGCTGCTGGTGCTTTCCCAGGCGTGGCGTGTGGGAGAAACCTGGCGCCTGCTGGGGCTGCTTTCACCCTGGCTGCTTGTGCCTCTGGCCCTGTCCGCTGCCGTGCTGCCCGCGGCAGGGGCAATTCGCTGTCTGCGGAGGAAAAGGACATGAGGCGTGTTTGCTGCTTGCTGCTGGTGGTGCTGCTCCTGACGGGCTGCGCGGCCCTGCCGGAGGAGGATCGGGCCTTTGCGGTGGTGCTGGGGATGGACAGGGAAGGCGATGCATGGCGGACCTGGGCGAGGATTCCCTCCTATCAGCAGGAGGGCGGCTATCTGACGGTCTCCGCGCAGGGGGGCAGCCTGGGGGAAGCCATGGCGCAGCTGGAAGCCGCGGCGCCTATGGCGCTCCACTTCGGGCAGCTGCGCATGATGGTGTTTTCCAGAGCGCTGGCGGAATCAGGCGATTTTCCCGGTGTGATGGATGTGCTGGCCTCGCGAAACGGCGTGCGGAGACAGGCTGCTCTGGCAGTTACGGAGCATGACATGGCCTCGTTAATGGACGGACTGGAGCCGCCCACGGGGACGCGGCTGAGCAAATCGCTGGAGGCCATGATGGCGGTCAGGCGGGAGCAGGGGCTGATTCCTGACATAACGCTTTCCGGCCTGCGCCGGATGGGGGAGCGGCAGCAGCCTGTGCTGATGGGCATTGCGCTGGAGGACGGCATGCAGCTTTCCGGCGGATGGCTTTTGGGTGCGGACGGACGGCTTCAGGGCAGCCTGACTGCGGCGGATCAGCAGCTGCTTTCCCTGCTCTCGGGGATATTCCGCCAGGGGACGCTTTCCCTGGGCGAAGGCACGCTGTCGGTGACGGAGGCGGACAGCCGGGTGAGGCTGATGGACGGTGAGGCGGTTTGCAGTGTCCGACTGCGATATACGTCTTCCTCTTTCAGTGAGGAGGGGGCAGCCCAGAGACTGGACGCCGCGCTGTCGGCCCTGACGGCGAAGCTCGCTGCCGCCCGCTGCGATGCCCTGGGTCTTGGGCGGCAGGCCATGACGGGCTGTGCAGATATTGAAGCGTGGCGCCGTCTGGACTGGCAGGCGCGTTATCCGGCGCTGCGCTGGCGTTTTGACTTGCAGCTGGAACGAGAAACCTGAGCGCAGCGTCAGGCGGCACATCTGGAAAAAAGCTATATTAGCATAAATGGCATGAACAAATGGCGGTCAGAAACGCATGCAATTTCAAACCAAATCAGACGGGTGCTGACAGGGTATTAAGGATATCTTTCTCCCAATGATGGAAAAAATATATATCAACCTTGACAGATACAGCAAAGTGCGCTACAATATGTGCAAGAATGAGTAATCGTTTACTCAAATCATTGTATCGGAGGTACTGCGTATGAAAAAACTGTTGTCTATCCTGATGGCTGCCGTGCTGGCCCTGAGCCTGTACGGGTATGCCGCCGCCGATGAGGTGGAAACGATCGAGGTGGCGTACATGCTGACCATGAACGCTGCTGAGGAACGCGACGCGGTGGAGCAGGCCATCAACGACCTGCTGGACGCCAAGGGCCTGGGCGTGCGTGTGCACCTGGTGTGCATTGACTTTGCGTCCTGGGGAA
>CAMDVP010000301.1 GCA_945877525.1 uncultured Clostridia bacterium
ATAGCCCCGGGCCATGCCCAGGGCCGTATCCAGGGCCTTTCGACAGCCCTCTCCGAAGGGGGCTTCGGGACGGTCCTGCTCGTCGGACACGCTGGGTACGGCCACCAGCGTACAAACATCCCGGAGCAGCTCATCAAAATGCGCATCGATCCACTGTTCAATCCGCCTGCAGATAGTCTGATCCATAACGCTTCACCTTCTCCGCAATCACTCTGCCAGCATCATGACACAGACCCCGCCGCTTGTCAAGACGCAAATGCAAAAGAGCGGACGCCGATATGGCATCCGCCCTTTTGCAAATGGCTTACTTGTTCAGAATGTGCATGAATTCCTCGCCGGTGATGGTTTCCTTTTCGTACAGGTACTGGGCCAGTTCGTCCAGCTTGGCGCGGTTTTCCATCAGGATGGAGGCCGCCTTTTCGTGCTGAGCCTTGACGGTTTCCACCACCTCGTGGTCAATGCGGGCCTGAGTTTCAGCGGAGCAGGCCAGGGTCGCGTCGCCGCCCAGGTACTGGTTGGTCACGGTTTCCATAGCCACCATGTCGAAATCGCGGCTCATGCCGTATCGGGTAATCATGGCCCGGGCCAGCTTGGTGGCCTGCTCAATATCGTTGGATGCGCCGGTGGTGATCGATCCGAAGACAACCTCTTCCGCCGCGCGGCCGCCGCAGAAGGTGGCAATCTTGTTCTCGATTTCCTTCTTGTCCATCAGGTAGTGGTTACCTTCCTCCACCTGCATGGTGTAGCCCAGCGCGCCGGAGGTGCGGGGCACGATGGTAATCTTCTGTACGGGGGCGGAGTTGGTCTGCTTGGCCGCCACCAGGGCGTGGCCGATTTCATGGTAGGCCACAATGCGCTTCTCCTGGTCGGTCAGGATGGCGTTCTTCTTCTGATAGCCGGCGATAACCACCTCAATGCTTTCCTCCAGGTCAGCCTGGGTGGCGGCGTTTCGGCCGGAGCGCACAGCGCGCAGGGCGGCCTCGTTGACGATATTGGCCAGTTCCGCGCCGGACGCGCCAGAGGCCATACGGGCAATCTGCGCATAGTCGATATTGCCCTCGGTCTTGATCTTGCGGGCATGCACCTTGAGGATTTCCTCGCGGCCCTTGAGGTCGGGCAGCTCCACGGGTACCCGGCGGTCGAAGCGGCCGGGGCGGGTCAGTGCGGGGTCAAGGGATTCGGGGCGGTTGGTCGCGGCCAGGATGATCACGCCGGTATTGCCCTCAAAGCCGTCCATTTCGGTCAGCAGCTGGTTCAGAGTCTGCTCGCGCTCGTCGTTGCTGCTCAGCTGACCGTCGCGCTTTTTGCCGATGGCGTCAATTTCGTCGATGAACACAATGCAGGGGGCCTTTTCCTTGGCCTGCTTAAACAGGTCGCGCACCTTACTGGCGCCCATGCCCACAAACATTTCCACAAATTCAGAGCCGCTCATGGAGAAGAAGGGCACGTTGGCCTCGCCGGCAACTGCCTTGGCCAGCATGGTTTTACCGGTACCGGGAGGGCCCACCAGCAGCACGCCCTTGGGCATGGACGCGCCAACTTCCTTGTACTTGCCGGGGTTGTGAAGGTAGTCCACGATTTCAGTCAGGTTCTCCTTGGCCTCGTCCTCACCCGCCACGTCGCTGAACTTGATGCCTTCAGCCGACTTGACGTATACCTTGGCGTTGCTCTTGCCCATGCCGAACATCATGGAATTGTTGCCGCCGCCAGCCTTCTTCATCATCTGCCTGGCCAGCAATTGTCCAATGACCACAAAGATCACCATGGGCAGCACCCAGTTAAGCAGGATACTCAGGAACAGCGGCATCTCCTCGACAATTTCCCCGCCGAACTGCGCCCCCGCGGCATGCAGGCGCTCAATCAGGCCAGGGTCGTCCATGCGGCCGGTTTTGAAGATCTGTGTGTTTTCCTTGTTGGTGAAGGTAATCTTGTTGGCATCCACCAGCACCTGGCCGATTTCATGGTTCTCGGTCATGGTCATGAAGGTGCCGTAGTCCACCTCCACCACCTGGCGGGAATTGAACCAGGGCATCACGGTGAGGTTGATGATCATCAGCACCAGCAACACGATGAAATAGTAGTAAATCAGCGGTTTTTTGGGGGATTTCACTTCATTCACAGTCGTTCCTCCTTTGCTCCTCAGCATCCATTTGCAGCCTGGTGGCGTGGAGCGCCGCCAGCAGCGCGCGGTTGGCCGCCTCCGCCGCAAAGTCCACGGCAAACTCCGCATAGAGCGTCACGCCTTCAGCTGCAGCTTCCGGGTCGCAGGGCTGCTTCAGCATGCGCTCCAGCTCCCCGCGGGTCTGACGCTCATACTCCAGCTGCGCCCGGGCCATGGCAGCCACCGCGCCGGTGCGGCAGCCCTCCGCGCTTTGCTCCAGCATCAGCTCGCCCTCGTCGCATGCGCGTTCCAGCGCATGGATTTCCCGGCGGATATCCTCAGCGTTCTCCCGCTGGATGATTTCCAGCCGGCGGCGCAGATGGGCATACTGCCTGTCAAGCTCGTTCAGCTTGACGGCAAACAGGCCCTGTCTCATGGCATGCTCCTTTCCGACCGCGATTTTTCTCCGGTATGGCAGGGGGCGGCCGCCCCTTATGGCTGTATTATATCACAGCTTGTCCCGCTTTTCCACTCGCAATCCGCGGGATTTGTCCTGACAAAACGCCTGAAATGACAAAAAAACTGACAGACCTTATCATCTGTCAGCTGAAAATCTTTACTCCTGCAGGCAGCTTCGCACCGTGGCGGACACCATGCGGCTAAGCTGCTCCGCCATGGGCTTCAGATTGTCCTCCGTCACATAGTCGCCCAGCATCAGCCCTGCCACGCCCCCCGCGCAGTACCGCAGGCATACCCGCCCCTGGGTATAGTTCATGGGCAGCCCGGGCGCCTTATTGCGGATCAGCTCCTCCATGTAGTGCCGCACACCGTCCAAAAGAATCCCCTCGATCTGGTCCCGCCGCTGGGACTGGAAGATGCGCCGGATCATCGGCCTGTCCCGCAGGGCCATGCGCAAAAGCTCCTCCATGGCCGCCTCGGGGGTTTCGGCCTCAAGGCTGCGCGCCACCGCCTGCTGCACGGATTGCGACACCCGCCATGTCAGCACCTCCAGCACATCGCTGAAATGATAGTAGAACGTCTGGCGGGATATCTGGCAGGCCTCCACCAGCTCCTTGACGGTAATCTTGTCCAGGGGCTTTTTTTGCAGCAGCGCGGCATAGGTGTCCGCAATCATCTGTTTCATTCTCTCCGGCACGCCGCCCGCCCCCTCTTCTCTGAGATATATTGATTGTACA
>CAMDVP010000302.1 GCA_945877525.1 uncultured Clostridia bacterium
TGCCCAGCTCCGTGGCGATGAACTGGTCCATGGCAAACAGCTGCGCGCCGCCGCCTGTGAGGTGGATGCCGCTGCGCATGATGTCCGCCGCCAGCTCCGGGGGGGTGCGCTCCAGCACCCACTTGATGGCCGCCAGAATGGCGCGGCAGGGCTCCTTGATGGCTTCGTGGGCCTGGGCGGAGGTAAACTCGATATCCATGGCCTGGGGGGACAGCAAATCCCTCCCGCGGATGCGCACCTGCCGCCCCTCACTCAGGGGCATGGCGGAGGCCAGGTCGAGCTTCACGTCCTCGGCGGTGCGGTCGCCGATGAGCATGTTGAATTCACGCTTGATGTAGTTGATGATGGCCTCGTCCATCTTCACGCCGCCCACCTGCACCGACTGGGCCACGACCAGTCCGCCCAGGGACACAACAGCCACGTCGGTGGTGCCGCCGCCGATATCCACCACCATGCTGCCCACCGGCTCGTACACCGGCAGGCCCGAGCCGATGGCTGCGGCAAAGGGCTTTTCAATCAGATACACGGTTTTGGCCCCGGCGATCTCCGCGGCCTCACTGACGGCCTTGCGGGCCACGGCGGGCAGTCCCGCGGGGATGGACACCACCACCTTGGGCTTAACCACATGGCTTACGCCGATGGCCTTGCGCATGAAGTAGCGCAGCACCATTTCCGTCATGTCAAAATCAGCGATGGAGCCGCCGCGTATGGGGCGAACGACGGTCAGCGCGTCGCTGGTGCGGCCAAGGAGAAACTTGGCGTCGTCGCCCACGGCGCGGACGCTGCGCTTATTGCCTGAATCCACCACCACCATGGTGGGCTCGCTGATGACAATGCCGCGTCCGCGGACATACACCACAGTGTTGGAGGTGCCAAGATCAATGCCGATATCCGGTGCGAAAAAAGCCATGCGATTACTCCATTCTTCAATCTATGGTCAAGGGCACAGGCGGCCCGGAAACATGCTCAGGGCAAAACGGTCATCCTGCACTTTTCCAGCATTGTGCGGGTCAGGGTCAGGGGCAGGCCGATCACGTTGGAGGCAGAACCGCGGATTTCCTCAATCCACAGCCCCGCCGCGCCCTGCAGGGCGTAAGCGCCGGCCTTGTCCATGGGCTCGCCGGTGCGGATGTAGGCGCGGATGGCTTCGTCGGACATGTTGCCAAAGCGCACGTCCGTCTTATCCTCCCCGGAGAAAACCTCCCCGGCGGCGGAAATCACGCACACCCCGGTGTACACCTGATGCCACCGGCCGGACAGGCTGCGGAGCATGCGGAAGGCGTCCGCCTCGTCCCGGGGCTTGCCCAGAGGCGCGTCGTCGATGGCTACCAGCGTGTCGGAGGCCAGCACCACCTGCCCGGGATGCTTCGCGGCGGCGGCAAGGGCCTTGCGCCGGCTCAGCTCCACCACGGCGGCCCTGGCGCCCAGGGTACAGGTTTCGTCCACCTCTGGTGCGTCGATTACAAAGGGAATTCTCGTCAGGGCCAGCAGCTCCCTGCGCCGGGGAGAGGCCGAAGCAAGCACCAGCCGCACATCATCCATCCGCGCTGCCTCCAAATCATCAGGACATGCCAGTCTGTATTATACCACATTCTCCGCGCCATTGGAAACCATTCTGTAAAAAATCATAAAATCTTCACCTCGCGCCGTCGCAAAACGTGAAAAAGGGAGGCGCGCATCATGCGCTCCTCCCCAAAGCTGCGGCACTCAGCCGAAACGGTTCCAGTCGACTTTCCCCTTCAGGGCTCGCAGCAGCACATAGCCAACCGCCACGGCCAGCGCCTCGCCCGCGGCCACCTGCAGCATGGTCAGCGCCATGGGCAGGGCATAGACAACGGAGAGCATGACCCCCACAATCAGGCCGTTGGCAAGCACCGGGCAGGCCGCTGCCAGCAGGGGCTTGTCCCGCAGGACATAGGTGCCCGCCGCCGCCAGAAGCGTGGCCAGGGAGCCAAAAACCACATCCCACACCCCCACGGGGCTGAGCAGGTTGGCCACGATGCACCCCACAAACAGCCCCGGCACCGCCTGGGGCAGCACCATGGGCAGAAGCGTCAGCGCCTCGGATAGGCGGCACTGCCATGCACCGTAGGACAAAACGGGCAGCGCCATGGTCAGCGCGGCGTACAGCGCGGCGATGATGGCCGAAAGGCACAGGGAACGGGTTGTCAGCAGTCTCTTGAACATAGAGATACCTTCCTTTCCGCCGCACAGCGAAAACAGTCGCAGGCGGCATTCCCAATATGAAATTGTTTGCGGCAGGGGGCAGACCATGTTCGTCTGACCTTACCACAACCATCATACCATACCACATTTTGCCCCGCATCACAAGGGGCAAATCGGGACATGCTGTTTTCTGCGCCCATGAGGGCGACACATCCTTCAAGGAGGGTTCGTCGATGGCTCAGCAGAAAAACCAGTGCATCCATTGCAGCGTGGAAAGCTGCCAGCATCATGCCGTGGACAACATGTGCTCCCTGACCGACATTCAGGTGGCGCCCAAGGCCAGCTGCTGCTCCGGAAAGGCTGACGAGAGCCAGTGCTCCAGCTACAAGTGCCGCTGGTAGCGCGGGCGGAGAAGTGAAGCTTCTCTGAAGGGCATCGCCGGACGGCCGATGGCGCCGTCCGGCGGTGTGTGTCCCGGACGACCCCGCAAAGGAAGGATGCCCATGCCAGACGGGATTTCCTCATCGCTGGAGCGCAGCCTTGCAATCATGGAAAAACGGCTGTACCGCCAGGTGAATACGGATATGAACCGCCGCCTGTTCCGGGTGTACAGAAGGGAGGCGGCGGTTTACTTTGTGGACGGGATGACCTCCGGCGATTTTCTGCAGCACTATCTGCTGGCCCCCTGCCAGCGCCATGCCGACGACCCCGCCCCCGACGCGCCCCTGCCCGCACTTTTGCGCATGATTCCCCTGGGGGAGGTGGAGGAGGCGGAAAGCTATGCCCAGGCCATTGAAAGCCTGATGGACGGCAAGGCCGTGCTGCTTGTGGACGGGATGCCCTGCGCCCTGTGCTTTGATATCCGCGCCTTTGTGCGCCGAAGCGTTTCGACGCCGCTGACCGAAAGCGTGGTCAATGGCCCCCATCAGGGCTTTAACGAAACCCTGCGGGACAACATTACCCTTTTGCGGCGCATTCTCCACACTCCGGAGCTGATTGGCGAAATGTCCACCCTGGGGGATGCGATTCCCACCAATCTGTGCGTGATGTACCTGAAAAATGCCGTGGACGAGGCCTGCCTGCGCCGGGTGAAAAACCGCCTGGCAGGGCTTCGGGTGG
>CAMDVP010000303.1 GCA_945877525.1 uncultured Clostridia bacterium
TGCACAGCTGCGGGTATTGACTTCCGTGCATACGCCCTCCGGCCATGGTGCGCGCCACCTTGCTTTCAGTGAGGACGGTCGCTATATCTTCTGCATCAATGAGCTGGTCTCCACCATATCCGTATTTGCCTATCATGATGGAACGCTGACGCTGCTGGAAACGTGCCCTGCGCTGAAAGGTGGCGCGCCGGGCGGCGCGGCTATTCGAGTACAGGGAGAACTTGTATACACCTCCCATCGCGGAGCGGATTTGATCGCGGTGCACCGTTGGACAGACAGGCATCTGGTTCCGGTTGACGAATTCAGCTGCGGTGGACAATCCCCGCGGGATTTCATATTAAACGAAAGGGGACTGCTGTGTGCCAACGAAGAGAGCGATCAGGTGGCAGTGCTGCCGCTGAGGGCCGGCCGACCCTGCGATACGGGTGAAAGGATCAGCGTCAGGCGCCCGTTGTGCCTTGTGCGGAGCGATACAAACAGCAGCATGTGCTTGAATGAAATACATGCGAACATATCCGAGGAAGAGGGGAGATAGCATGCAATTCAACTGTCGTGAAGATACGATCGCCATCACACCGCTATGGGAAGGAGAGCGGTTTCCGGACGGACGGCCTCGGGTGCCGGATCGTTATCTGGATGCGCTGCAAACCATGATCCTGGAGGAACTATGGAAGCCGCTGTTTACTCAGGGCTATGAGAGCCAGTTTATTGCCATGCAGTCGCTGCATCCGGAATTCAGAGAGGATGGCAGCGTAAACAGAAAGCTGATTGGCCGGGCGGTCACGGCAGCTTATGTTCCGGCACGGCCGGACTATTACCAGGCCATGACGAGGATTGCCCATTCTCAGGGCATGACGGGCACACCCAACCAATGGGTGATTGACAGCCTTGGGAATCGTGACGTGCTGGTGGTGGATATGTATGACAAGATCTACAAGGGAACCTTTATCGGCGGCAATCTGACTACAGCACTCCGTGCCAGAACAGGCTCAGGCGGCGCTGTTATTTGGGGCGGCATCCGCGATGTGGAGCAGATGAAGAAGGTTTCGAATGTGCAGGTCTACTACCGCGGTGTCGATCCTACGCCTATACGCGACTTTGCCCTGACCGGGTTCAACACGCCAGTACGACTCGGGTCCGGAAGGGATACCGCCGTATGTCTTCCCGGCGACATCGTTTATGGCTGCAGTGGCGGGGTGCTTTTCATTCCGCCTCATCTGCTGGCGGAGGTTGTGGATAGCGCCGCCAAAACCCAGATCAAAGATATCTTTGGATTTGAGATGATTGCCTGCAATCGCTTCACCACGGCACAGATTGATCGAAATATCTGGACAACGGAGATGCTGGATTTGCTGACCGCATTCATCCGAACCGATCCGAGGGGCAAACCCTATCGGGAGATTGATTGGAGCCGTGAATATCTGCTGGCCAAGTCCGGTGACCCAACAGACACGCAATCAGCCATGTAATAGAGACGGTCCATACTGCTGCTTTGGCCCGGCGGCAAAAGCCATGCGTCCGGGGTGATGTTGATCGATATATGGTTTTGAGGACGGTTGATCGTGCATTGGGAGGTATCATACGATTCTTATTCTAAACGATTATAAGGATGCGGAGCGAAGGAGTGCAGAGGGCGACGGCTCGCCAGTGGCGAGTCCGCCGAAGGCGGAAGTCGAAAGCGAAGCGACGATGACCGCAAAGCCCTCTGCTCGCCTCCGCAGAGGCGAAATCCTTTTGTCACATACTAAAGAGATGATTTAGAAACAGATTAGTATCAATCATAGAGAAGGATCGGCCCCGCATATGTTGTACATGAAAAAGGGAGCAGGCCCAATTGGCTTGCTCCCTTTAGTGCGTTATGTTTTACTGCGCATAAAGCGGAAAGTTCTTCATGAAGGCTTCTACCTCCGCCTTCACCTGAGGTACGGCGGCTTCATCCTCGCGTACCACGCGGGCAATCCATCCGGCAACCTTTGCCATATCCGCTTCCTTCAGGCCGCGAGTGGTAACGGCAGGCGTGCCGACACGCACACCGCTGGTCACAAAGGGGCTGCGGGTCTCGTTGGGCACAGTGTTCTTGTTGACGGTGATATTGGCATCCTCCAGGAGGGTTTCCAGGTGCTTGCCGGTCATTTCGGTGCCGGTGAAGTCCAGCAGGAGCAGGTGATTGTCCGTGCCGCCGGACACCATGCGGATGCCCTCCTCCCGGAAAGCCTGCTCAAGGGCCTTGGCATTGAGAATAATCTGATGCTGATAGGCCTTGAACTCAGGCTTCAGCGCTTCGCCAAAGCACACGGCCTTGGCGGCGATGATGTGCTCCAGCGGGCCGCCCTGGGTGCCGGGGAAAATGGCCTTATCGATGGCCTTGGCGTACTCCTCGCGGCATAGAATCATGCCGCCCCGGGGGCCGCAGAGGGTCTTGTGGGTCGTGGTGGTCACAAAGTCGGCATAGGGCACGGGGCTGGGATGCTCTCCCGCGGCAATCAGGCCGGCGATGTGGGCCATGTCCACCATCAGCAGTGCGTTCACCTCATCAGCGATTTCCCGCAGACGGGCGAAATCAATGATCCGCGGATAGGCCGACGCACCGGCGACAATCATCTTCGGGCGGCATTCCAGGGCAATTTCCCGAACGGTATCGTAGTTGAGGGTCTCCGTTTCGGGATCCACACCATAGGGAACGAAACGGAAGTACTTGCCGCTCATGTTTACCGGACTGCCGTGAGTCAGGTGACCGCCGTGGGAGAGGTTCATGCCCATGACCGTATCACCGGGCTGCAGCATGGCGAAATACACTGCCATGTTGGCCTGCGCGCCGCTGTGAGGCTGCACGTTGGCATGCTCGGCGCCAAAGAGCCGGCATGCCCGGTCGCGGGCCAGGTTTTCCACCACATCTACGCACTCGCAGCCGCCGTAGTAGCGCTTGCCGGGATAACCCTCGGCGTATTTGTTTGTCAGGCAGGTGCCCATGGCCGCCATCACTGCCGGAGAAACAAAGTTCTCCGAAGCAATCAGTTCAATATGGCTGCGCTGTCTCTCCAGCTCCATCTCAATGGCCTGCGCAATTTCCGGGTCCTCCCGGCGGATCGTTTCCATCTCCATGCTCATGCCCTCCTTACGTTCTTCTCCGATTATATCCTCTTTCCCCTTCCAGCGCAAGGGCGAAACATATTTCATACAGGAATGACGGGCCAAAGGGGCGCTGCCCCTTTGGAAACCCTGCCAGAGGGCGCTGCCCTCTGGACTCCCGCGAAGGGCCTTCGGCCCTCTCGACACC
>CAMDVP010000304.1 GCA_945877525.1 uncultured Clostridia bacterium
GTTCATGGTGGCCTCGCGGGCCTCCTCGCCCTTGCGCAGGGCCTCGTTCACAGCGGCCATGATCAGGTCCTGGAGCATGTCGATGTCGTCAGGATCCACCACCTGGGGGTCAATGGTGATGCTGGTCAACTCGCGCTTGCCGCTGACCTTCACATTTACCATGCCGCCGCCGCTGGCGGCCTCGTATTCGGCGGCGTCCAGCTTTTCCTGGGCCTCCTGCATCTGCTGCTGCATTTTCTGGGCCTGACGCATCAGCTGCTGCATGTTCGCGCCGCCGCCAAAGCCGCCAAAGTTCTGTCTTGCCATGGATTATTCCTCCTCATGCGCCGATGTAAGGCTGCAATTGATTTCAAGATTGCCGGATACGCTGGCCAGGCCGATAGGGGAAGCGCCTGGCTGAATGGACACGCCGCTGGTGCGCAGCCGCCCGGTGACGCTGCGCAGCGTGGCGTCTGCCGCAGTGATGGGGGCGTAGATGCGCACATCGCCGGATACGGTGGTGCCCTCCAGCTTGTCGAGGGGGCGGGTCATGTCCAGCTGCACGCCGCCGCTGACGGTGGCGACCCGGTAGCCGTCAAAGCCGCAGGCGTTCACCAGCGCGTCGCCGGACACCGTGCGCAGGGTCAGCCGCTCGCCGCTGATGTCGGAGGCTTTCACGTCGCCGGACACGGTGTGCAATGTGGTGGTGATGCTGCTCAGCTCCGCCGCCCGCAGGTCGCCGGACACGGTGCCCAGGCTCAGGTCAGTGCCGGTTAGGCCGCGGGACTTCAGCGGGCCGGTGACGGTGCTGGCCTCCACCGCGCCCTTCCAGGCCCGGGGAATCCGCAGGAAAATCTGCATCCACCGCTCGGCGTTAAGCTGCTTGATGTTGATGCCATAGGTGGGCTGCTCCACCAGCAGCCGTCCTTCCTGGCAGAGAAGCTTCAGGTCCTCCACATCCCCGGCATCGCCGGACACCAGCACCTGAATGTCCTCCACGTCGTCCACGATCATTTCCAGGCTGGCCCAGGCCAGATGCACCGTAACGGCGCTCACGTCCAGGGCAGGGAAGGATTCGTTGCGATTCATAGCTGTTCCCTCCTCAAGGATAACAACATGATACCACGTTTCGCCCGGGGATGCAACCGGTCATGCGTCCGGGTGATCCACAGGCGGCACGGCGATCACACCGGTGACCACATCGTCCAGAATGGCCATCACGCAGGGAGTGCCGCGGTCGGTTTTGCTCTGGAGGTTGATTTCCTCCTTCTTCAGGCGGGTGGCGGGGGACTGCGCCTGGGTAATCAGGATGCTGCAGGGCCCTTCTCCCGCCAGATACAGCCCGGCCACATAGCGGCCGTTGGAACCGTTCTTGTTGAAATAGAAGGATTTCACGCCCTTGCCGTTGCGGTTTTGCCGTTCAAAGTCCATGGCGGGGATGCGCTTGCCGTAGCCGCGCTCGCTCAGGAGAATCAGTTCGTCCTTTGCGCCCAGCTGACCGGCGAAAATCACCTCGTCGCCCGAATCCACCTGCATGGCCTTGACGCCTGCGCTGATGCGGCCCTGGGTGGGCACGGTGTCCAGGGCAAAGCGGATGCTCATGCCGCTGCGGCTGACAAGCAGCAGGTCATCCCTTGTGAAGGCCGGGGTGACGCACAGCAGGCTGTCGCCCTCCTTGATGTTGACGGCGGCAAACTTCCTGGAGCGCACATCGTAGTCTCCGGCGGCGGTGCGCTTGATCATGCCCTGCCTGGTCACAAACAGATAATCCGGCTGCTTGGCCAGATCGGTCATGGGCAGACAGGTGATCCACAGGGGCGCTTCGCCCTCCTCCAGCCCGGCCAGCACGCCGGACAGCAGCTGACCGCGATCCCTGGGCTTGCACTCGTTCAGGGAGCTTACTGCCAGGGGATAGCAGTTGCCATGATTGGTGAAGATGAGCAGCGTTTCGTCCGTCTTTGTATTGAACAGGAACTGCGCTGCTTCCTTCGCGTCCTCCTCCCGGGTGGGCAGGGGCGTCTTGCGGTAGATGGCGGGGTACATGCGCTTGAGATAGCCGCCCCAGGTGTAGGCTACCACGGCCTCCTCAGGTACGGGGGTTTCGTCGAGGGGCTCCACGGGGCTGGCGGAGGGACGTTCCAGGGTGGTGCGGCGCTCGTCGGCATACTCGTCGGCGATTTCCTGCAGTTCCTTGCGGATCACCGCCAGCAGCTTTTTCTCACTGCCCAGGATGCCCTCCAGCCGGTCAATCAGCTTCAGCACATCGGCATATTCCTTGCGAAGGGCTTCAATTTCCAGGTTGGTCAGACGCTGCAGACGCATGTCCAGAATGGCCTGGGCCTGCACTTCGGTCAGCTCGAAGCGCTCCATCAGGCGGGCCTTGGCCTCCCTGGGGGTTTTGCTGGAACGGATCAGGGCGATGACCTCATCCAGGTTGTCCACGGCAATCATCAGGCCCTGCAGGATGTGGGCGCGGGCGCGGGCCTGCTTCAGCTCATATTCGGTGCGACGGGTGACCACGTTTTTCTGGTGGCGGATGAAGTGTCCGATCATGCCCTTGAGGCCCATCAGCACGGGCTTGCCCTCGGCAATGGCCACCATGTTCACGCCGAAGGTCACCTGCAGGTCAGAATATTTGAACAGGTAGGCCAGCACTTTTTCGGGATTGCTGTCGCGCTTCAGCTCAATGACGGCTCGCATGCCGGTGCGGTCGCTTTCGTCCCGGATATCGTAGATGCAGCCCAGGGCGGTCTTTTTCTCCTCGGAGAGTTTCAGAATTTTCTCCAGCATGGCGGCCTTGTTCACCTGGTAGGGTACCTCGGTAATCACCAGCAGCTTGCGTCCGGCGGGGCCGTCCTCCACATGCACCCGGGCGCGGAGGCTCAGCTTGGAGCGGCCGGTTTCATAGCCCCGGCGGATCTCCTCGTTGTCCACCAGCACGCCGCCGGTGGGAAAGTCCGGCCCGGGGATGATCTTCATCAGCTCGTCCAGGGGGATGTCGGGGTTCTCAATCTGGGCGATCACAGCGCGGATGGCCTCGCCCAGGTTGTGGGGCGGGATGTTGGTGGCCAGACCTACCGCGATGCCGCTGGCGCCGTTCACCAGCAGGTTGGGGAAGCGGGCCGGCAGCATGTCCGGTTCCTTGAGGGTGTCGTCGAAATTCAGGCGGAAGGGCACGGTGTCCTTTTCGATGTCCCGCAGCATCTGCATGGCCAGGGGAGCCATGCGGGCTTCGGTATAGCGCATGGCGGCGGCGCTGTCGCCGTCGATGGAGCCGAAGTTGCCGTGGCCGTCCA
>CAMDVP010000305.1 GCA_945877525.1 uncultured Clostridia bacterium
GCAAAGCGACCAGGCGGATTTGCGCCGTCTGCAGACGGCGTTCCTCTACCTCAAAAAAGTGGCCGCAGTCACTTTTTTGACACGCAGACGGCGGACACTGCCGCCGGGAGGTACAGCATGCATCATTTTTTTGCCTATCTTTCGCGCCTGAAGCTGATCCGGCGCTGGGGGCTCATGCGTAATACCCACACGGAAAACGACGCGGAGCATTCCCTGCAGGTGGCCATGATTGCCCACGGTATTGCCGTTATGGGCCGCGACCGCTACGGCCGGGATGTAGACCCCGAGCATGTGCTGGCCCTGGCCGTGTATCATGACGCCACCGAGGTGCTGACCGGCGACCTGCCCACCCCGGTGAAATATCACAGCAGCGAATTGCGCCAGGCCTACAAGCAGCTGGAGGGCCTGGCCTCCCGCCGGCTGACGGCCATGCTGCCCGAGGACATGCGCGGCGCCTTCGCCCCCTACCTCACGGAGGGGGAGCAGGACTACGCCCACCTGGTGGTGAAGGCGGCCGACCGCATCAGCGCCTACCTGAAGTGCGTGGAGGAGCAGCGCGCGGGCAACCATGAGTTTGACGCGGCGGGGGAAAACGTGCTTGCGGCGATCCGCGCCACCGGGCTTGAGGAAGTGGACGACTTTATGCGCGAGTTTGCGCCGTCCTTCAGCCTGACGCTGGACGAGTTGAACAACCCTACGGAGGATGTGCCATGAAGCTGGGCCTGAGCAGCGCGGCCTTCTACGGCCGCATGGAAACCGAGGAAGCCGCGGCTCATTTGCGGGATTTCCCCATTGAGGTCTGTGAAATCTTTCTGGAGAGCTTCAGCGAGTACCACCGCGCCTTTGGCGAGGAGGCGGCTGGGCTGCTGGGGCCGGTGAAGTGCGTGTCCGTGCATGCCAAGGGCACCCAGTTTGAGCCGGATCTGTTCAGCCGCTCCCGCCGCCAGCAGGAGGACGCCATGAATATTTTCGCCGGGGCCTGCGACGCGGGTAAGGCCCTGGGCGCGAAATACTATGTGTTCCATGGCCCGGGCAATGCCCGCAACGCCGTGCCGCCGGAGAGCATCCACGACCTGCAGGGGCGCTTTGCCCGTATGGGAAGCATTGCGCAGGAGCGGGGCGTTGAGGTGCTGTGGGAGAATGTGAGCTGGTGCTCCCTGCGCACACCTGCGGAGGTGCGAAGGGCGGGGGAGCTTCTGCCCGGGCTGGGCTATGTGCTGGACGTGAAGCAGGCTTTCCGGGCAGGGTGCGAGCCCATTGACATGCTTCGGGCCATGGGCGGGAATGTTCGCCATGTGCATGCCCTGGACTGGACTGCGGAGGGTAAGCTCTGCCTGCCGGGGCAGGGCGTGGTGGACTGGCCGGGACTACTGCGCGCCCTGCGGGATGCGGGCTTTGACGGCGCGGTGATCCTGGAGCCCTATGACTGGCAGGCCCTGGACGAGGACGCGCTGCGCAGAAGCCTGGACTATCTGCGGGGGTGCATGGAGCGCTGACGGGCAAAGCATGAATTTGATAGGCTTATACCATGAAATAATAGTGGTTATTGAGGTTATGGAAGGAGGTGCACCGAATGCGCGGGATAAAAACGCAAGAAGGTGAGAAATTTATTGAGTTCTTCATGCTTGTACAAGCAGAGGCAAATAGGCGGCATTCGGTTTTTTTCCTTGAATGTGGCGAGGGACACGATCTCATAAGCGATACTATTGAGGGTGAGGACTTGCGTGGATGGCTGATTCCGGAAGAACAGGCCGACAAGTTTGAAGCCGAATGGCTGAGTGGAGAACCTTCACAGGAATGGGAAAACCTAATTTCCTGGGCAATTTGGAGCGGAAATGCTATGAATCTACAAATCGAAATCAAGCAATTCTAAGTGTCATGCACCTGTACGGTGCTTTTTGTAATTGTTTATCAGGTTTTTCTAACATTTAGAATAACAGACATTGCGGTAGTCCATGAAGGGAATTCATACTGCCTGTGTAACAAGCCTGGGGGGACGGTTGATTTTCCGTCCCCTTTCGCGTATAATAATCAGGTATACCGACATAAACCGACAAGGAGGCATATCTCCATGAAGTGGATGAAGCGTTGGACGGCGGCGCTGCTGGCGGCCTGTCTGGCCTTTGGCGGCGCGATGGCCGAGGAAGCTGCAGAAGAAACGCAGCCGGAAGAAAACGTGCTGCTGGTGGAAGAGGTGGACGAGGAGGAAGAAGAACTGCTCGTGATTGACGAAAGCGACCAGCAGGCCATCGACGCCCTCAGCGCCGACATGGAGTTGGACGATTCCATCGATCCCGAAAAGCTGGACAAGAATCCCAACCTGCCGGACAACGTGGTCAACATCCTGCTGGTGGGTATCGATACCCGTGACACCACCCTCGACTCCGGGCTGCAGCACGGCGACGTGCAGATGATCCTGTCCATCAACAAGGACGACGGCTCGGTGAAGCTGACCTCCCTTTTGCGCGACCTGTATGTGACCATCCCCGGCTATAAGAACAAGAACCGCATCAATATCGCCTATGCCCGGGGCGGCGGTCAGCTGGCCATGCGCACGGTGAACAAGAACTTTGAATTGAACATCGAGTCCTATGTGACCATCAACTTCTATGGCCTGGCCTCCATCATCGACGCCATTGGCGGCGTGGATGTGGACATGACCAAGCAGGAGGCAGGGGCCATCAACACCTATCTGAAGAAGCATCCCCCGAAGTATGACAACACCGACGGCAAGGAGCGCCAGGCCCTGGAACGGGTGGAGGGTGTGCAGCACCTGGACGGCGTACAGGCTGTGATGTATGCCCGCCTGCGCTCTATTGACAATGACTTTGCCCGCACCGCCCGCCAGCGGCACCTGCTGGAGCTGCTGCTGCGGCAGATTATGCAGGACATGACCCTGGACAAGCTCATCGGGCTGATTGAAACCTGCGTACCCTATGTGACCACCAACGTGAACCTGAACACCATGCTGGAGCTGGGCATGACGGTGCTGGGCAGCGGGATCATTCAGCGGGCCCAGCAGGGCGAAACGCTTATCGAGCAGCACCGCGTGCCCATGGACAAGACATACAGCTACAAGGATATCAACGGCGCCAGCGTGGTCTATATGGGCTCCACCAACTTCCCCAAGAACGTGCAGGCGCTGCATGAGTTCATCTACGGCGCTTATTATCCGGCGGACTGAACAGGGAGAATGAAACAAACCGGGCCTGAAGCGGTGAAGTGAACCCCAAAAGTTAGACATTTTTAGAATTAAGCGGCCTGAAG
>CAMDVP010000306.1 GCA_945877525.1 uncultured Clostridia bacterium
CAGTTTGGTCTGCTATGGATCATTTTTTGGTTCAACTTCAGTTTACAATCAACCCGAATGATCTGCGCAACATTTCTTCAAAATAGCGCTTGACAAAATGCAGCACATCTGATACAATACATTTTGTTGTCAGGTGCAGTTACCCGATGACAGGCGCTATGGTCGCATGGCTCAGTTGGTAGAGCACATCGTTCACATCGATGGGGTCACAGGTTCGAGTCCTGTTGCGACCACACAACCACTCAGAAATGAGTGGTTTTTTTGTGTCCTCCTTTCCTTGCAGGCAGGCATGACGCTTCTGCTGCTTCAGGGAATTCCGCCGCTATGCCCGCACCCAGGCGCAGCGCCGGCATAGTCTGGCAGTGCAGGCATTGCCTGCGAAATTCCCGTAGGAAGGATGACCTGTCCTATGCGTAATGACTTTATCGGCACCGACATCGACGGCGACGCCCGCGCCATGAGCGGCGGGATGCGCCCCGGCTGCGGCTGCCAGTATCATGATAACTCCTGCGGCTGCCGTGAAAACCGTGAGCGCGAATGTCCCTGCAACGAGCGCCGCGAGCGGGAAAATACCTGCGGCTGCCGTGAAAACCGCGAGCGCGAATGTCCCTGCAACGAGCGCCGCGAGCGGGAGAATACCTGCGGCTGCCGTGAAGGCAACGGCCGAGGCTGCTGCAACGACTGCGTATGCCCCACCATCAACCGCGAACCCTGCCGCCGCACCCCCGCCATGGTATACGCGGAGGATCAGACGGCTGAAAACACCTACTGCGCCGCTAAGGCCCTGGCACGGGGCACACTGTTCCCCTGCCTTGACAAGCCCATGTGCAACGAGGGCTGCGGCGACGACGCTCCCTGCGCGACCCAGTGCCAGAAGGAGCGCTTCACCATTTGGGAGCTGCGGCTATACCTGGATACCCACCCCTGCGATCAGCGCGCGCTGGCCATGCTCAGGGAAAAGTGCCGCGAAATGGACTGCGACTGCATGCGCATGCACTGCGTCTCAGGCTCTGAGACCCGCTGGGACTGGCTGGAAGAGCCCTGGCCCTGGGAATTCACGCGCTGCTGCAGAAGGGAGGCATAAGGTATGTTTCTGTATCAGAAGGAGCTTCAATACCCCGTGCGCATCCGCAAGCCCGACCAACGGATGGCCGCGCTGATCGTCAGCCAATACGGCGGCCCCGACGGCGAGCTGGGCGCCTCCCTGCGGTATCTCAGCCAGCGCTTCACCATGCCCTGCAAGGAAGTCAAGGGACTGCTGACCGACATCGGCACTGAGGAGCTTGGCCACCTCGAAATGGTGGGCGCCATGGTGCATCAGCTGACCCGTGATCTGACCGACCAGCAGATTCAGGACAGCGCCTTCGCCCCTTATTTCACCGACCACACCCTGGGCGTGTATCCCCAGGCAGCCTCCGGCACGCCCTTCAGCGCGTCGGCCATGGCCGTGAAGGGCGATCCCATCACCGACCTGCATGAAGATCTGGCCGCCGAGCAGAAGGCCCGCACCACCTATGAAAACCTGCTGCACCTGGCCGACGACCCCGATGTGAAGGACGCCCTGCGATTCCTGCGGGAGCGGGAGATCGTCCACTACCAGCGCTTTGCCGAGGCCCTGGCCATTGTGCAGGATCGGCTGGACGAGCGCAATTTCTATGCCTTTAACCCCGCCCTTCAGTGCGGGTGCAGGCAGCATTGACATCCCCCGGCGTCACAAAACTGGCTGCGGTCACTTTTGTGAGAAGGAAACCCGCCCCGCCAGCAAAGCTGTCGGACACGATGGCAATCGGAGGGCTTGCAAGCCCTCCGACTCCTCTCAAAAGCTTTTATCAGACCAGGTCCGGGAGAGCCTTCTGCTTTCCCGGCTTTGTTTTCACTTCGTCCCTTTCTCCTCTTCGACAGGCGGAAGTTCCTCGCCCCTGATGCGCAAGTTTTCCAAAGAGGTTGTAAACAGAAAAAGAAACGTGTATAATTCTTGCCATAGGATGTACGCATGCCGTTTTCTTCAAAGTCATGAAGCGTCATGCTTTGACCGGGGCAGGCGGTTTTCCGCATGCCGCCATTGATTGACCAGAAAGGATACATCGCATGAAAGGCATTATTCTCGCCGGCGGCGCCGGCACGCGGCTGTACCCCCTGACCATGGTGACGAGCAAGCAGCTCCTGCCCGTCTACGACAAGCCCATGATCTACTACCCTCTGTCCACGCTCATGCTGGCGGGCATCCGGGACATCCTCATCATCTCCACCCCGGAGGACACTCCCCGCTTTGAGCACCTGCTGGGCGACGGCAGCCAGTTCGGTTTGAACCTCAGCTACAAGGTTCAACCCTCCCCCGACGGCCTGGCCCAGGCGTTCCTGCTGGGAGAAGAGTTCATCGGCAACGATGCCTGCGCCATGGTGCTTGGCGACAACATCTTCTATGGCAATGGGTTCGGGAAAATTCTCCGTGCCGCCGTTGAAAATGCTGAAAAGAGTGAACGCGCCACCGTATTCGGCTACTATGTGAGCGACCCCGAACGCTTCGGCATTGTTGAGTTTGACGAGAACGGCAAGGTCATCTCCGTCGAGGAAAAGCCCAAGCACCCCAAGAGCAACTACTGCATCACCGGCCTGTACTTCTACCCCAGGGGCGTGAGCGCCATGGCCCATGAGGTGAAGCCCAGCGCCCGGGGCGAGCTGGAAATCACCACGCTGAACGACATGTATCTTCAAAAGGAACTGCTGGACGTGCAGCTGCTGGGCCGTGGATTTGCGTGGCTGGACACCGGCACCATGGACAGTCTGGTGGAGGCAGCAGACTTTGTTCGGATGATTGAGCAACGCCAGTCCATCAAGATTTCCGCGCCGGAGGAAATCGCCTACAAGAACGGCTGGATCAGCAAGGATAAACTGCTGGAATCCGCCGAGCGGTATGGCAAAAGTCCTTATGGCGCGCATTTGAAAGCTGTGGCGGAAGGAAAGGTGCGTTACTGATGAAGCGGATTGATACCAAACTGCCCGGCGTGTGCATTCTGGAGCCTGTGGTACACGGTGACAGCCGGGGTTACTTCATGGAGACCTACTCCACCAGGGCCTTTGCCGATGTGGGCATCAACGCGGTGTTCGTGCAGGACAACCAATCCTATTCTTCCCAGAAGGGCATCCTGCGGGGCATCCACTTCCAGAACGCTCCCATGGCCCAGGCCAAGCTGGTGCGCGTGACGAAGGGCGCGGTGCTGGATGTGGCAGTAGACCTTCGCAAGGGCAGCCCCACCTACAGGC
>CAMDVP010000307.1 GCA_945877525.1 uncultured Clostridia bacterium
CCTTCCAGGAGACCACCCGCGTGCTGACCGAGGCCGCCATCAAGGGCAAGGTCGATCCGCTGGTGGGCCTGAAGGAAAACGTCATCATCGGCAAGCTGATCCCCGCCGGTACCGGCATGAAGCGGTACAAGGGCATCGAGATCCACGAAAACTACAACTTCTGATTCCCGATCGGAAGTGCCACGGAAAAGGTCAGCCGGCTGGTTGGCCTTTTCCTTTTAGAGGGAGGACGACGCCATGGAGAACATCATCCTCATCGGCATGCCCGGCTGCGGCAAGTCCACCGTGGGCGTGGTGCTGGCCAAGGCCCTGGGCATGGACTTCATCGACTCCGACCTGCTGATTCAGCGCAGGGAGGGCAAGCGTCTGGCCCAGATTATCGAGGAAATGGGTGACGATGGCTTCCGCGCCATTGAGAACGAAGTCAACGCCGGCATCCATGCGCAGGGATGTGTCATTGCCACTGGCGGAAGCGTCATCTACGGGCGGGAGGCCATGGCGCATCTGCGGGCCATCGGCACGGTGGTATACCTGCAGCTGAGCTACGAGCAGGTGAAGGAGCGCCTGGGCGATTTGCACGCCCGGGGCGTGACGGTGAAGCCCGGGCAAACCCTGCGCGACCTGTACAACGAGCGCTGCCCCCTGTATGCGTCGTACGCTCATGTGACCATCCCCTGCGACGGGCTGCGGCTGCGCGAGGTGGTCGCGCAGCTTCGGCAGACCCTTGGGCTTGATGCGTGAACAATCGTTCGGTGTTCGCTTGTGGAATTTCCTTTTTTGTGGTATACTGCCGGGTGGATATGATTGCCAAAACTGGCTTGATATAAGGAGCTGCAGCCATGACGCAAACCTATAACGCGGGCAATATTCAGGTGCTGGAAGGTCTGGACGCGGTACGCATGCGCCCGGGCATGTATATCGGCACTACCTCCAGCCGGGGTCTGCACCATCTTCTGTGGGAGATTGTGGACAACGCCATTGACGAGGCCTCCAACGGCTATGCCGATCAGGTGGACGTGACGCTGCACCAGGACGGCTCGGCCAGCGTATATGACAACGGCCGCGGCGTGCCTGTGGACAAGCACCCCACCCTGGGCATTTCCGGATTGGAGGTTATCTACACTAAGCTGCATGCCGGGGGCAAGTTTAATAACGAGAATTACAGCTACTCCGGCGGCTTGCACGGCGTGGGCGCGTCGGTGGTAAACGCTCTTTCGAAGTGGATGACCGTGGACGCCTTCGTGGACTGGACCCACTGGCGCATGCGCTTTGCCTCCCAGTACGACCCGGAGGCAGGCAAGGTAACCGCCGGCATTCCTCAGGGTCCGCTGGAGCGGGTGGGCAACACCCGCAAGAAGGGTACCCTGGTGCGCTTTCTGCCGGACGACACCATCTTTGAGGATGTGCGCTTCAACGGCGAAAGCGTGGCCCGACGCCTGCAGGAGCTGGCCTACCTGAACCGGGGGCTGAAGATTACCTTCACCGACGAGCGGGTGAAGGATCCCGAGCTGCGCCAGCGGGTGTTCCATTACGAGGGCGGCATTCTGGATTATGTGAAATACCTCAACGCCGACAAGAACGTGCTGCATGACGAGCCCATCTATATGGAGGGGCAGAAGGACACCACCATCTGCCGGGTGGCCATCCAGTATACCGACGGATATACCGAGAGCATGTTCTCCTATGTGAACAACATTCCCACTGGCGAGGGCGGAAGCCATGAGACCGGCTTCAAGGCCGCCTTCACCAAGGCATTCAACGACTATGCCCGGAAAATCGGCGCGCTGAAGGAGAAGGACAACAACCTCTCCGGCGAGGACTTCCGCGAGGGGCTGACCTGCGTGCTGGTGACCATGGTCAAGAACCCGCAGTTTGAGGGGCAGACCAAGGGCCGCCTGGGCAACAGCGAGGTGCGCCCGGCAGTGGAGGCCATCATCTCCCAGCAGCTGGCTGACTGGCTGGACAACCTGAAAAACCAGGACGTCGCCACCCAGATTGTGCAAAAGGCCGTCCGCGCTGCCCAGGTGCGCGAGGCTGCCCGCAAAACCCGCGACAACGCCCGCAAGGCCAATCAGCTGGAGGCCGCTCCTCTGGTAGGCAAGCTGAGCTCCTGCACCGGCCGCCGCCCGGAGGACAACGAACTGTTCATCGTCGAGGGCGATTCCGCAGGCGGCAGCGCCAAGCAGGGCCGCGATCGCCGCTTCCAGGCCATCCTGCCCCTGCGGGGCAAGCCCCTCAACGCCGAGAAGAAGCGGCTGGATCAGGTGCTGTCCAACGAGGAATTCCGCTCCATGATCACCGCCCTGGGTACCTCCATTGACGAGGGCTTCAACCTGCAAAACCTCAAGTATCACAAGGTCATCATCCTCTCCGACGCCGACCAGGACGGCGCGCACATCCGAGCCATCCTGCTGACCTTCTTCTTCCGCTATATGAAGGAGTTGATCACTGCCGGGCATGTGTACATCGGCATGCCGCCCCTGTACAAGGTGCAGAAGGGCACGAAGGTCTGGTATGCCTACGATGACAAGGAGCTGTCCAAGGCCACCCGCGCCGCGGGCAAGGGCTATACCCTGCAGCGATACAAGGGCCTGGGCGAAATGAACCCCGAGCAGCTGTGGGAAACCACCATGGATCCCGAAAAGCGCAAGCTGATGCAGGTGACCATCGAGGACGCCGCCCTGGCCGACCGGCGCATCACCATCCTCATGGGCGACAAGGTGGAGCCCCGGCGGGACTACATCATTGAGAACGCCGAATTCAACAAGGCCGACCACTTTGACCAGCTGCTGCCTGAGGGCGCGGAAGGGAGGAACTGATCCATGGCCAAGAAAAGCGCCGACAACCGGCCCATTCCCAAGGACGATCCCTCCCGCATTCTGCAAACCACGGTGGAGGACGTGATGCACCTGTCCATGATCCCCTACGCGGAGCATGTGATTCTGGAGCGCGCCCTGCCCCGGGTGGAGGATGGGCTCAAGCCCGTGCAGCGCCGCATCCTCTACACCATGATGGAGCTGGGCACCACCCCCGACAAGCCCCACCGCAAGTGCGCACGCATTGTGGGCGACTGCCTGGGCAAGTATCACCCCCATGGCGACAGCTCGGTCTACGACGCGCTGGTGCGCATGGCCCAGGACTTCTCCATGCGGGGCCCGCTGGTGGACGGCCACGGCAACTTCGGCTCCATCGACGGCGACAGCGCCGCCGCCATGCG
>CAMDVP010000308.1 GCA_945877525.1 uncultured Clostridia bacterium
TGTCGTGGGCTGCCCCGCCACGTGCACCCCCGGGGGCCGCGCCCCGGGGGGGGTTCCCTGGTCCTCGCCCTGACCGGGAGTCCTGCGGGCAGCGCCCTCTGGCACGCATCCTATTTCCAGCCATTGACGCACATGTTTGCAAGGCGCGGCGCTCATCCTATCCAGAGAAATGGAGGGAGTGCGCGTGGTGAATTTTGTGCTGGTCATCATTCAGCTGGCGGCGACGCTGGTGGTTGGCGTTTATTTCTACCGGCAGCTTAAACAGCAGAAGAAGAATACCCCCGCCGTGCGGCGTGAGAGCAGCCGGGAAATGGACAAGCTTAACCGTATGCGGAACATCCATTTGTCCGAGCCCCTGGCGGAGAAGGTGCGCCCGGCCCGGTTCGAGGACATCATCGGCCAGGAGGACGGCATTAAGTCCCTCAAGGCTATTCTGTGCGGAGCGAACCCGCAGCATGTGCTGATCTACGGCCCTCCCGGCGTGGGCAAGACCTGCGCTGCCCGATTGGTGCTGGAGGCCGCCAAGAAGTCGAAGGGAACACCCTTCTTGAAGGATGCGCCCTTTGTGGAAATGGACGCCACCTGTGTCCGTTTCGATGAGCGCGCTATCGCTGATCCCTTGATTGGAAGCGTCCATGACCCCATATATCAGGGCGCCGGGCCGCTGGGCGTGCAGGGCGTGCCTCAGCCCAAGCCCGGCGCGGTCAGCAAGGCCCACGGCGGCGTGCTGTTCCTGGATGAAATCGGCGAATTGCACCCCATCCAGATGAACAAGCTCCTCAAGGTGCTGGAGGACCGCAAGGTCATGTTCGAGTCGGCCTACTACACGCCGGACGACAATGCCGTGCCCAGGCATATCCACGATGTGTTCAAGCGCGGCATGCCGGCAGACTTCCGCCTGGTGGGCGCGACCACCCGCAGCCCGGAGGAAATCTCGCCTGCGCTGCGATCCCGGTGTATGGAAATATTTTTCCGCGCGCTGACGCCGCAGGAAATTGCGGGGATCGCCAGGGGCGCTGCCGAACGCGCAGGCTATGACATGGAGCAGGAGGAGGCCGATACCGTGGGACGCTACGCCGCCTGCGGCCGCGACGCGGTGAACATTGTCCAGATGTGCGCCGGGCTGGCGCAGCTGGAGGATCGTAAGACCATTACCGCGGCGGATGTAAGCTGGGTGGTGCAGTCGGGGCATTACAGCGCCCGTCCGCCCCAGCAGGCCGATCTCACCATCAGGGGGCCGTGATGGATATCGAGGCCGTGTCCACCCCCGGCAGGGGCGAGGTGCGGGTCACGGGCATTGTGGAGGAGGAAGAAATAGGGCCGGAGGGCCACCGGCTGCGGCGCAAGTCCACCGCGCATGGCTCGGCGGAGAATGTCAAAACCCTCCTGGCTGAGCTGGGCTTCCCGCTGGGAGAGCGGAATCTGCATATCAACTTCCCCGGCGGCGCACCGGTGGACGGCCCCTCCGCGGGAGTGGCCATGGCCGTGGTGGCCGTCAGCGCCCTGACCGGGCAGAAGGTGGACGGCGCCTGCGCGGTGACGGGGGAAATCTCCGTGCAGGGGCAGGTGAAGCCTGTGGGCGGCGTACCGGCCAAGCTGGAAGCGGCGCGGCAGGCGGGCATCCGCAAGGTGTTTATTCCTAAAGACAACGATATGGAAGGACTGCACGAGTTGGGCATGGAGGTGCGCTGCGTGTCGGAGCTGCGGGAGGTGCTGGAGGAAATCCTGCTGCCTGTCACCGTTCAGGAAGCGGAGCTGCCGGATGCGCCCGCGACGGCAGGCCAGCTTCCTCTGGCGGCACAGGGACAGGGGTAACCTGGGAAGAAGGGCCATCGCCCCCCCCTTGTCAAAAGAGACAAATACGGGTATACTGGTATTTGTCGGAATTTGCGTTCCGGCCGGAAGATGAAGCATGCCGGAAAGGCGCTTTATTCAGGAGGATGCTATGCCAGCAAAGAAAAAAACAATCGCTATGCCGGTGCTGGCCCTGCGGGGGCTGATGGTATTCCCCCATATGGTGCTGCACTTTGACGTGGGTCGCGCCAAGTCTGTGGCCGCCCTGGAGCAGGCCATGCTGGAAAACCAGCAGATTTTTCTGGTGGCCCAGCTGGACGCGGAGGTGGAGGATCCCGGGGTGGAGGAACTGTGCCGGGTGGGCACCATTGCCTCCATCAAGCAGGTGATGAACCTGCCCGGGGACAACCTGCGCGTGCTTGTTGAGGGCGAGAGCCGGGGTGTATTGCAGTCCATCACCAAGGAGGAGCCCTTCCTGCAGGGCAATGTGAAGCTTGCCGATACGCCCGTGCCGGAAAACGACACGGAGCTGGAGGCGCTGGTTCGCGCTACGCAGGATTTTTTCGAAACCTACGCAAAGGCCAGCCAACGGGTCAGCCAGGAAACGGTGAACTCTGTGCGGGATGTGGACGCGCCGGATCAGATTGCCGATATTATCGCCGCCAATATCCTCACCCGGGTGGAGGATCGCCAGCGCATCCTGGAGGAACTCGACATCAAGCGCCGCCTGGAAACCCTGTGCGGCATCCTGGCCCGGGAAACCGAGCTGGCCGGGGTGGAAAAGCAGGTGCAGGCCCGCATCAAGAAGCAGATTGAGAAAAACCAGAAGGATTACTATCTGCGCGAACAGATGAAGGCTATCCAGACCGAGCTGGGCGACGGCGAAGCCGTGGAAACCGACGATCTGCGGGATCGCATGGAAAAGACACCGCTGAACGACGAGGCACGGCAGAAGTGCGAGAAGGAGCTGGAGCGCCTGGCCCGCATGGCCCCCGGCACACCGGAGGTGAACGTCAGCCGTACCTATATCGAGTGGATCCTCGATCTGCCCTGGGGCAAAACCACCGCCGACAACCTGGACCTGAAGCGGGCCCGGCGGGTGCTGGCCCAGGATCACTACGGGCTGGAAAAGGTGAAGGAGCGCATTATCGAATATCTGGCCGTTGTGCGCATGAAGCAGGACATGAAGGGCCCGATCCTTTGCTTTGTCGGCCCGCCCGGCGTGGGCAAAACCTCCATCGTCCGGGCCATTGCCAAGGCGGTGGGGCGCAAGTTTGTGCAGATGTCCCTGGGCGGCGTGCGGGACGAGGCGGAGATCCGCGGCCACCGCCGCACCTCTATCGGCGCCATTCCAGGCCGGATTATCGCGGGGATCAAGCAGGCAGGCACCATGAATCCGGTGTTCCTCT
>CAMDVP010000309.1 GCA_945877525.1 uncultured Clostridia bacterium
AATGATGGATGCGCTGCCCGTGACAGCTTCCAGCCCTAAATTTACAGCCTCAACAAAGCAGTTCCACACCACAATGCCACAGTACAGGAAGGCAATATAGTTTTCAGTGCTGGTCTTGAACAGTGTGGAAAACACGAAATACAAAACGGCTGCCGTCAACAGGGGGTTAAGCACGCTCCACAGCACGCCCAAAACAGACTGTCGATATTTTGTATTAAAGTTTCTCGCCACCAACTGCTGCAATAGAAAGCTATACTTTTTCAGCGTATAAGCAAAACGTCGAAGCCCTTTTGATGAACGGGAGGTTTTTTGCCGGATAAATCCCCACCATAATAGGAAGTTGGCCCCCAACAATAAAACAGCCATTCCCATCCCATATGCGTACATCACCTGCTCATGTCGGATGGCACCCGATATATCGAAGGTTACCCGACCCTGAAGCGGGTTGCCTGAAACCGTTAATCCATCCAGTCCGCTTGCAGCCACCTGAAACCGGCCAGCAACATCCACAGTATCTCCGAAGAAAACAGAGAGGTAACCCTCCGCCTTCTGAGCGGCTGAGAAGCGGAGAACCACCAACTCATCCGGGATAAGCAGCGCGTTACATGTCCACACATAGGGCACATAATCCTGAAGCTCTGTCGTACTGATATCCCCAGAGGCAATCGTCCGGCCCTGCTGTAGAATCTCCACAGTCAGCCAGCCCTGAATGCCCTCTGTCAGGTGTGGCCAGAAGGTAACTGACGTCAGCTCCTCATATGGAACAGAAAAGGTTTGCTCAACTACCAAGTCGTCTTGCAGCAGGTTACCCACGTCATGTACCGGCATCACATGATCGCTTTGGGTAATCCGCTCCACTCCCCAGTCGTCGTAAACTACCCAGCCCACTACTATCATTATCATAACGAGGATGCCGGAGACAAACATATGAAGCTTCCATGCAGTCTTTTTTTCACTCATTTTTCACTGTTCCACCTTTCCTGCGATTGCCGAATAGAAGTCAGCTGATCGCCAGTGTTATTGATAGTTTTTCTTTCATCGTACCTCGCTCCGCAGCTTTTCCGTGAGTTTTCTTGCAGCTACCAGTGGAAGACGCATGCCGTAAACGCGCCATTTATCAAGCACTGCATGTCCATACTTTCCTGCTTGCACAGCCCACACCTTGGTAACCCTTTGCCCACCGCTAATCAGCGGCACGACCTCAAGTTCCTTCATTAACCCATTTGCAACACGCGTAATGCTGAACTGAGTACAAGCTGTCTCACTGCAGCGTCTACGAAGTGTTTCTCTTTTTTGCGGGTGCTCCACATAATATTCCAGTGCGTCAAACCATGCCTCAACGCTGTTTCTGCATAAAATTGCTGGTACACCCATGGCTTGCAGTTGGGTGTAGGGTTCTGTTGCTGAAAAAATCCCCATTATGCCTGCCGCCGCATATTCAATAAACTTATTGTAATGTTTGCATGCATGAAATGGTGTTTCTGGCATGGGTGCCAGTCCCACATCCCAATCCAGGCTGTTTAACGTTTGACGGTACGCATCGTATGCGTTCTGATATGGAATGCATTTAGCCTCCACCTCCTGCGCAAAGGATGGAACCGCGCCAAAAAACTCCAGCTGTATTCTCTCTCTATAAATACATTTCAGTCTCCGCAGCACTTCTCCGAGAAGGCTTTCTATATCGCCCGTTCGATCAATGGAGCCAGCAAATCCAATTTTTACAGGTTTATCCAATGCATGCGGTTTATATGGCACAGGATCAATCGCAGGTTCCTCGATCAACATAGCTCGTCGCCCCTGTGTCGCATACTTCATTAGCAAGCGTGGAGAAGGTGACAGAACCGCATCACTCATTGCAATCAAGCTAAAAATATGTGTCCGAACCTCCTTCTGCCCGTAATGAACTGCACTGCTGATTCCCTGTGGAATGTTCAACAAATCGTCATCTATGATGTAGATCAGATATTTCCCTGCCGCATGCAGTCTTCTAACCAAACGCTCTGCATACCAGCTATCCAGTCTGCCAAGCAGCACCACATCTGCCCAGTTTAAGTCAGACGGGTGAAGCCGCGCTTCCTGTACAGCACGGTATTCCAGTTGTCCCTCCTGAGCCAAATGCGTCAGTTGGCAATGTCCGCACAGTCGAATAGATGGGATCATCTGACAGTATATCAGCAACGCATGATGCGCCTGCTTCTGCTGCAAACATCTTCCCTCCTGTCCTTATCATGTCTGATGTTGCCAGGCTTGCATTGTCTACCATTGCATGCCAATTTTGTTCAATAGATTTATGCGATGTACCGACATGGCATGACCAGTTCCTTCGTTCTTTTTACGGCAGGTTCGCTGATTGACTACCCATATCCCCAACTTGAGCCCATCGTCTGTTTCATACCGCTTGCTTACTCGCAGGTTGCCGTTCTGCTCAAAGTAGGTCTTGGCTGCGGAATAATACCGCATCCACTGCTCGTCCTGCGCGCTGTCCCACACCATGCCTATTCGGGACAAACGCTGAATCTGTTCGTCTGTCAGGCGGCCTTTCACCAGGCACTTCCACTTGCTGCGCTGATTGGAAATCCACACCCCCAGCTTCAGCCCGTCCTCCGTCTGATACCCCCTTGGCACCAGCAGATCGCCGTGCTCCCGGTAGTAGCGCTCCGCTGCGGCGAAGTACATGTCCCATCTGGTTTCATGGGTGTTCCACTCCATCCCGATGGACTCCAGCCGCTGAATCTGCTCCAGAGTTGCACCCGTCTTGTCCTCGTCCCGCAGCTCCCGGTAGCGCGTCCGCAGATTGGACAGCCACTGACCCAATCGGCAGCCGTCCTCCGTCACATAGTCCTGGGGAACCTGCAGGTTGCCCTGTGCCCGGTAGTACGCCTCCGCCTTGGCGAAGCAGCTCTCCCAGGTGAATTGCCGCAGATCGTCCCACACAATGCCCAGCGCTTCCAGCCGCAGCGCCTGTTCGCCCGTCAGCGTGCTGCCGCCGCTGTTGTGAATCCGTCGCTGAGTGGCCAGCCAGCGGCCCAGACACTTGCCGTCCTCCGTCACATACCGCTGGGGGATCAGAAGGTCGCCATGCTCTTCCCGGTACTGTGCGGCGGCCTGATAGTATTCCTCCCACTCGATGTGCAGGCTGCCCTCCAGCTGCTCGAACAGTCG
>CAMDVP010000310.1 GCA_945877525.1 uncultured Clostridia bacterium
GTATAGGGCACGGGAATCTCCGTGGGATAGGCCGCCTTGTCCAGGTCGGTGACGATGGACTTGACCACCTTCGCCGGGGCTTCCTTGCAGTTGGGCGCAAAGGACGCAATGGTGCCGTCCTCGTGGTAGGCCACATCGTACAGCGCGGGCACATATACCCCGCGAAGGGCGGCCAGACGCTTCATGCAATCCTCGCGGGGTTCGCCGGATTTCTTCCACTCCAGGATGGTGCGGTTCACCTCGACAATGGACTCCTCGCCGTCGCCAATCATGAAAGCGTCGATGAAATCGGCCAGGGGCTCGGGGTTAAAGGCGCAGGGTCCGCCGGCTACCACGATGGGATCCTCCCGGCGGCGTTCTTCCCGCAAAAGCGGAATGCGGCCCAGCTTCAGCATGGCCAGGATGTTGGAATAGCTCATTTCATACTGCAGGGTGAAGCCCACCACGTCAAATTCATTCAGCGCCCGTCGGTTTTCCAGGGAAAACAGCGGCACGTCCTCCTCCTGCATCAGGGCCATCATGTCCACCCAGGGCATGCAGACCCGCTCACACAGGCTCCAGGGCTGGTCGTTGATGATGGCGTAAAGAATCTTCATGCCAAGGTGGGACATGGCGACCTCATAGGTATCGGGAAAGCAGAAAGCAAAGTGTAGCCTTGCGTCGTCCCAGGGCTTCAGGGCGGTGTTCATTTCGCCGCCGGTGTAGCGTGGGGCCTTCTGCACCTTCTCCAGCATGGCTTCGATCTTCTCAGCGTTCAAGGGGCAGCCTCCTTCAAAAAGCGCTTCTTATAATGTACCATTTTGGCGGCTCAAGGTCAACCTTCACGGGGCGGACGGCACAAAATTTTTGCCCCGCAGGGTGTATCAATCAGGCATGGTTTGGTATGCTTTGGCGCATTCCTCTTCACACATCCTTCACATTGTGCTATGATAAAGCCATTCCAAACGCAAACCGACAGAAAAAGGAAGGAGATTGCCATGAAACGGAAACTCAAGCCCGGCGGCATTATCCTGCTGTGCGCGCTGGTGCTGGCAGTGCTGATCACCTGGGGCGGCTTCTACCGCGTGGGCCAGGGAGAGGAAGCGCTGGTGTTGACCTTCGGCCGGGTCACCGCGACCCATGGGCCTGGACTGTACTGGCACATGCCCATGGTGCAGCAGGTCATCAGCGAATCGGTCACCACTATCCACACCGCGGAATACGGCTTCCGCACCACCAACCAGGGCTCCTACAGCCGCGCAGCCACCTATGCCGATGAAACCGACGAGGGCGTGATGCTCACCAACGACAACAGCATTGTGTCTCTGGAGGCCATTTATCAGTACACCATCCGCGATGTGAAGCAGTATACCTTCGACGTGCACGATCCCGAGGGCACCCTGCGCCTGGCCTTTGAGGCGGTGATCCGCCGCAACATCCAGAACCGCAGTCTGGACGACGCGCTGCTGAACAAGGAGGAAATCGAGCGAGAGGTGCTGCCTGACTTCCAGGCGCTGATCGACAGCTACGAGATGGGCGTGAAGATCAATGACGTGCGCATCCAGAACATCACCGTGCCCACGGAGGTTGCCTCGGCCTATGAGGATGTAAACAACGCCAAGAACGAAAAAACCAAGCGCCTGGACGAGGCTGAGCGCTACAAGAACAACGTGCTGCCCACCGCCCGTTCCAACGCCTACGCCGTGCTGCAGCAGGCAGAGGGCTACAAGGCCGAAACCATCGCCGCCGCCGAGGCGGACGTGGCGGTGTTCAAGGCCGTGTATGAAAAATACAAGTCCGCGCCGGAGATTACCCGTACCCGTTTGCTGATCGAAACTCTGGAAAACGTTCTGTCCGGGGCCGACAAGCTGTATCTGGTGGACGGCGACACCGGCACCACCAAGCTGTTGGATCTGAACGGTCTGCCCGCGTCCGCAGCAGGCGCCGCAGCCGCCGCGGGAGGTGAATGAGATGGAATGGAATCAAAACACCCAGCCCTATGACCAGAAGCCTGTCAATTACCGTGAAGCCCAAACCAGGGCATTCTTCAAGCGCCATGGCGCCAAGGCGGCGCTGATCGCCGTCATTGCCGTGCTTGTGCTGATTCTTCTGAGCGAAAGCCTGTTTGTGGTGGGCGAATCCGAGCAGGCTGTGGTCAGCCGCTTCGGCGTAATCAAACGCCTGATTCTTAACGGCGGCAATGATTTCCACGAGAAATACGCCGAGGAACTCAAGGATGAGATCACCACCTCCGGCAGCGTGAAAATCGAGATGGGCAGCGGGCTGCAGTTCAAGGTTCCCTTTGTGGACAAGGTTGAAACCTATTCCGCCCGCCTGTATACCTACATCTCCGACAGCGAGGTGGTCAATACCCTGGAAAAGAAGCAGTACTACATTACCACCTACGCCCAGTGGAACATTACCGACCCGGCCCTGTTCAGCCTGAAGCTGGGCAGCATGACCGCTGCGGAAAACCAGCTGGACAACATCATTCATCCTGTGATCGTGCAGCTGATCAACCGCATGGTGGCCGATGATTTCATCAGCAACAAGGACGCGCTGAACGCCGCCCTGCAGGAGGGGCTCAAGACCATCAACCGGGATATGTGCGTGCGCGGCATTGAGGTGGTGGACATTCAGATTCACCGAACCATCCTTCCCTCGGCCAATATTGAAAGCACCTACGCCCGCATGCAGGCCGACCGCGCCAAGGTGGCCCAGCAGCTGCGCAGCGAAGGCGACGAGGCCTATAACAAGGCCGTAGCCGCCGCTGACCTGGAAGCCCGCCAGATTGAGGCTCAGGCCGTCAGCGAAGCGGGCCAGATTCGCGGCGAGGCGGAGGCCAGCGCCCTGGAAATCTACGCTGAGGCATACAGCGTGGACGCAGAATTCTATGCCTACTGGCGCAGCCTGCAGGCCCTCGAAAAAGCTGTGGGCGACAACGCCACCCTGGTGCTTGACCAGACCAATCCCCTCTTTGCCGACCTGATGCAGTTTGTCAAGTAAGTCTTTCTACAAAAGCAGCCCGGAGCCACATGGCCCCGGGCTTTTGCTGTGGGTTCCCTATCCCATGCTGCAATAATAGCATAGTATCAAAGGGACGGCCCCGAAGGTTTCCAAAGGGCGATCGGAAAGCCCTTTGGTCGCGCCCGCAGGCGCGAAACCTCTGCCTTCGGCAAA
>CAMDVP010000311.1 GCA_945877525.1 uncultured Clostridia bacterium
GGTCAAGTACGCCCTGTCCCTGACCTTCCTGCCCCTGGTGGAGTTGAATCAGAACCTGGAGTTTGTGCCCCAGCTGGCCGACAGCATCACCACCGAGGATAACCTGACCTTCACCATCCACCTGGACGAGAAGGCCGCCTGGTCCGACGGCGTGCCTGTGACCGCCAGGGACGTGGAGTTTGTTTTCCTGTGCATGACCAACCCCGCCTGCGGCAACACCGGCATGAGCATGTATGCCATTGAGGGCGTGGGGGATGACGGCTTCATTGCCGCAGACGCCACCAGCATCGACGGCGTGAAGATCATCGATGACAAAACCCTCACCGTTACCGCCAAGTGGCCCATGGCGCTGTACACCTTCATGAACAACTTCGGCCGGTACATTCTGCCCCTGCCCGAGCATGTGCTGGGCAGCGTACCCAAGGATCAGCTGTTGACCTACGACTGGTTCAATAAGCCCTCCGTGGTCAGCGGCCCCTACTGCATTGTGGATTTCGATCTGAACCACTATGTGCACTATGTGGCCAACGAGGCCTACTGGCAGGGCGAGCCGAAAATCAAGTATTTCAACCTGAACGTGGTGGAGTCCGCCCAGCTGCTGGCCGGATTGCAGAGCGGCGAAATCGACCTGATCCAGCAGACCATGGGCAGCATCCTGCTGGAGGACTACGAGGCCGTAAAGGCGCTTGATAACGTGACCGTGTACATGGGCACCCCTGTGACCAACCAGTCCATCTTCGTGAATGTGAACCGCGTACCCGACGTGCGCATCCGTCAGGCGCTGCTGTGCGGCATCGACCGTGAGCTGATCCTGCGGGAGCTGGTCTACGGCAACGGCGAGATTGTCGACGGCTTCCTGTGCTCCGCCAGTCCCTATTACAGCGACGAGGTTGTGCCCACCGCCTATGACCCCGGGAAGGCCGCGAAGCTGATTGCCGAGGCCAAGGCCGACGGTACGCCCACCACCCTCACCTGGTATGTCAACAGCGGCGACGTAACCTTCGTGCAGGCGGCCAGCTTCATTGCCGCCATGTTCCAGGAGATCGGCCTGACCATCGACATCAAGACCGTGGACTTTGCTACCCTGATGTCTGTCGCCAACAACCTGGAGTTTGACGTGATGAGCGTGCAGTATACCTACGCCCCCGTCGATCCCTACACCGATGTAAGCTGGCTGCTCTCCGAGTGGGGCTGGACGCAGTATGTCAACGATGATGTGACCACCGCCCTGAACGAAAGCCAGGCCCTGACCGACGTGGAGCAGATCACCGCCCTGTACACCTATGTGGACAAGATGATGCAGCAGGATGCGCCCATGATTTCCGCCTACATCCTCAGCACCATGGGCGTGTGCAGCAACCGCCTGGTGAACGCCACCCCCGATGTGTTTGGCACCTTTATCAACGTGCATGAGTGGGACGTGCAGTAACGCACATCCCCGTCTGCCCGGGAGAGGGCGCATTCCCCTCTCCCGGGTTTCCCATGACCTCTGCCCGCGGGCGCAAGGGAGGCTTTTCCCCATGGAGCATTTACTTGAGGTAGACGCGCTGGATATCGCTTTCCGCAGCGGAAAGCAGCTTGTTCCCCGTGCTGACCGGGTTTCCTTTCACATGGATGAGGGCGAAATCCTGTGCATCGTGGGTGAGAGCGGCTGCGGCAAGAGCATCACGGCGCTGTCTGTCCTGGGGCTGCTCCCACGGCAGGGACAGGTTACCGGCGGCGCGGTTCGCTTCCGGGGGCAAAACCTTCTCGCCCTGAGCGAAAAGGAGCTTGACCTGATTCGCGGCGGCGACATCGGCATGATCTTCCAGGATATCATGTATTCCCTGAACCCGGTGTTCACCGTCGGCAATCAGATGACCGAGGGGCTGCGCCGCCATCTGCGCCTTCCCCATGAGGAGGCTCGGCGCCGCGCCCTGGCACTGCTCGGAAAGACAGGCATCCAGAACGCTCCGGCCGTGATGAAGAAATATCCCCACCAGCTTTCCGGCGGCATGCGCCAGCGGGTAATGATCGCCATGGCCCTGGCCTGTGGGCCGCAGCTGCTCATTGCCGACGAGCCTACCACCGCCCTGGACGTAACCATCCAGCTGCAGATCATGCAGCTGTTGCGCCGCCTGCGGGACGAAACCGGCATGGCCATCCTGCTCATCACCCACGATATTGGCGTGGTGGCGGAAATGGCGGATCGGGTGCTGGTGATGTATGCCGGGCAGGTGGTGGAGGAAGCACCGGTGCAAGCCCTGCTGGAGCATCCCGCCCACCCCTACACGCGGGCGCTTTTGCAGGCGGTGCCCGGCCTGCACGACGACAGGAGCCGCCGCCTGTACGCCATCCCCGGCATGGTGCCGGAGCATTACGAAAGCCTGACAGGCTGCCGTTTCGCCCCCCGCTGCCCCCACGCGGCGCAGTGCGGTCAGCAGGCCGTCCGTCAGCAGACGGGCGAAGGACACTGGGTCCTGTGCGCCCTGGCAGGAGGCGATCCCCATGACAAATAACACGGTGCTGGAGGTTCGCGGCCTCACCAAGCACTTCCGCGCCGTGGGCGAGGGCAGCCTGCTCCGCCCCGTCTATGCCGAGGTGGTGCGGAACGTGTCCTTTCAGCTGCGAAGGGGCGAAACCTTCGGCCTGGTGGGCGAAAGCGGCTGCGGCAAATCCACCGTTGCCAAGCTGATTCTGGGCCTGGAAAAGCCCACCGCAGGCGAAATCTTCTTTAATGGGCAGCGCATCGACTGCCTTTCCGAGACCAGGCGCCGCCCTCTTCGGCCCCGGCTGCAGATGGTATTCCAGGACAGCGGCTCCAGCCTGAACCCCCGCAAGCGCGTGGCAGAACTGCTGGCAGAGCCCATGCTGTATCACCGCATTGTTTCCCGGGGCGAGGTTATGGCGCGCGTCGACCGGCTGCTTGACATGGTGGGCCTGACCCGGGACATGCGCGACCGCTATCCTCATGAATTTTCCGGAGGACAGCGGCAGCGCATCTGCATTGCCCGGGCCCTGAGCCTGAACCCCGACGCCGTGGTGCTGGACGAGCCCGTCTCCGCGCTGGACGTTTCAGTGCAGGCGCAGATTCTCAACCTGCTGCGCGATCTGCAGCAGGAGCTGGGGCTGACCTACCTGTTCATCGGCCATGGACTTGGGGCCGTGCGGTAC
>CAMDVP010000312.1 GCA_945877525.1 uncultured Clostridia bacterium
GCGAGTCCGCCGAAGGCGGAAGTCGAAAGCGGAGCGACAATGACCGCAAAGCCCTTTGGTCGCGCCCACAGGCGCGAAATCCTGCTCCGCCGCAGCGGCAAGCCGCTATCTCCGCGTCGCGGCGCGCCCGTCGCGCGCCGTGACCCCCGCAAAGGAACAGCCCTGTGCCGGACTACCCGTATGGGTGTCGAGAGGGCCGAAGGCCCTTCGCAGGAGTCCAGAGGGCAGCGCCCTCTGGCGGGGTTTCCAAAGGGGCAGCGCCCCTTTGGCCCGTGGAGACTGCTTTTTCTTGACGTGCGGGGCATCAGGGCGTACAATATAGGAAAACACTTTTGCATAGGAGGCATTCCAAATGGAGAAGCACCTTTGCGATATGTCCCTTGAGGAAATTCTCCGTCCCGAGGGACACGACTGCACCTGCGGCAAGCACCATGCCTGCGGGCTGAAATTTCTGCGCATTGGCCGGGGCGCACTGTCCGCGCTGCCCGAGGGCATGGCCGCCATCGGCGTGAAGCGCCCCTTTGTGGTCATGGACCGCAACACCCGCGCCGCCGCGGGCGAGGCCGTCGAAAGCACGCTCAAGGCGGCGGGAATTGAGTACACTGCCTTTGTCTTTCCCATGGAGGGGCATATCGAGCCCGACGAATACGCCGTGGGCAGCCTGATCATGGCCTTTGACCCCCGGTGCGACGTGCTGCTGGCCGTGGGCAGCGGCGTAATCAACGACTGCTGCAAGGTGGCCGCCCACGCCTGCGGGCTCAAGAGCATGGTGGTCTGCACCGCTCCCAGCATGGACGGCTACGCCTCCAATTCCTCCTCCATGATCCAGAACCGGGTGAAGGTCAGCCTGTACAACGCCTGTCCCCAGGTCATCATTGCCGACACCGATCTGCTTAAAACCGCCCCGGACGTGATGCTCCGCGCAGGGCTGGGCGACATGCTGGCCAAGTATGTCTCCGTATGCGAGTGGCGCATCAGCCATCTGGTTTACGGCGACCCCTATTGTGAGGAGATTGCCGGGCTTGTGCGGGCCAGCCTGAAGAAAATCGTCGCTCATGCCGAGGGCCTGATGCGCCGGGAGGACGAGGCCCTGGAGGCGGTGGTGGAGGGGCTTGTGCTCAGCGGCGTGGCCATGGCCTTTGCCGAAATCAGCCGCCCCGCCAGCGGTCTTGAACACTACTTCAGCCACCTGTGGGAGATGCAGGCCCTGCAGAAGGGCGCGCCCTCCGACCTGCACGGCATTCAGGTGGGCGTAGGCACCCTGCTGACATTGTGGATCTACGAGCATGTGCTGCATCTGGAAAAGATTGATGTGGACAAGGCTCGCCGCGCCATGGCGGCCTTCTCCCCTGATGCGTGGGAGGCCCAGGTTCGCCGCATCTTCGGCCCCATCGCGCCGGAAATCCTGGCTCTGGAGCAGAAAGCCCACAAGAATGATCCCGTGCGCCATGAGGAGCGCCTGCAGCGCATTGAGGACAACTGGCCCGCCATCCGGCAGATTATCCGTGAGGAGCTGCCCAGCCGGGAGAGCATTCATCAGCTGATGGCCGCCTGCGGTCTGCCCCTTACCCCTGCCGACCTGGGCCTGACCGAGGAGGATACGGTGGACGCGCTGCTGGGCAGCCGCGATATCCGGGACAAGTACCTCACCAGCAGCCTGCTGTGGGATTTGGGACTGCTGGAGGAAACCGCCCAGGCCATCCCCACGGTATGCCGGGAAGCATGAAGGAGCGTGATTCCATGAAATATATACTGGTGATCGGCGACGGCATGAGCGACGATCCGATTCCTACCCTCGGCGGCAAAACACCCCTCGAATACCTTGATTTACCCCACTTCGGCATTCTTGCGGGCAGCGAGACCGGCCTGTGCCAAACCGTCCCTGCGGGGGTTCCAGCAGGAAGCGACACCGCTATCCTGAACATCTTCGGCAACGACCCGCGGGAGTGCTACACCGGGCGCAGCGTACTGGAGGCTGCGGGCGTGGACGTGACCCTCGCCCCGGGCGAGGTGTCCATGCGGGTGAACCTGTGCGCCGTGGAGGAGGTGGACGGCCGCCTGATCATCCACAGCCATAACGGCGGCAACGTGGAGGGCGACGAGGCCGAAACCCTCATGCGCGACCTGCTGGCTGACCCCCGCTTCCATGCAGCGGCACAGAAGGCACGCTTCACCGTGCATGTGAGCCGCACCTTCCGGCATATCGGCGTTTTTTCGGATGTTCCCGCAGACGCGGCGTTCCATACCACCGAGCCCCACAACGTGCTGGAGCAGGCCGTCGGCGATCACTACCCCACCGGCGCGTATGCGGAGGAAATCACCGGGCTGATGCAGCTGAGCCATGAGGTTTTGCGGGATCATCCCATCAACCGGGCGCGCACGCAGCGCGGCCAGCTGCCTGCCAACATGATCTGGCCCTGGGGCGCGGGCCGAGCCATGCAGCTGCCCTCCTTTGAGGGCAAGTACGGCAAACGAGGCGCCGTCATCAGCGCGGTGCCGCTGGTATGGGGCATCGCCCAGCTGATGGGTCTGCCCCACCCCCATGTGGAGGGCGCCAACGGCGATCTGGACACCAACTACCAGGGCAAGGTGGATGCGGCGCTGAACGCACTGAAAAACGGCGACGATTTCGCCGCCATTCATGTGGAAGCCCCGGACGAGATGACCCATGCCGGCGACCTGGACAAAAAGCTGGAAGCCATCCACCGCCTGGACGCACAGGTGATCGCGCCGCTGCTTTCTCGCCTGCCTGAAATGGGAGATTTCCGCATTCTGCTCCTTAGTGACCACAAAACATTGCTCTCTACCCGCACCCACGACGGCAAGCCCGTGCCCTTTGCCATCTATGACAGCCGCCGCCCCGGCAGCCCCAGCCGCCTGGACGAAAGCACCGCCGCCCAAGGTGTATGGGTGCCCGAAGGCCGCGATATCATGGCCAGGCTGCTGGAAGCATAAGCTTCCCGTCAGCTTTCGATGGACTCCAGCCACTGCGTCAGCATTTCAAGGCTATCAAAGCCCCGGCCCGGGCGCAGTTCCTCCTGATAGGCAT
>CAMDVP010000313.1 GCA_945877525.1 uncultured Clostridia bacterium
TTCATGCGCATCAACGCTAAGATTAAAGTGTAAATTCATTATAACAACCACAATCCCAGCTACAGCCCTTCAGGGCTGTAGCTGGAGATTGTGTGAGCCGCCTGGCGGCGATGTGGTACGATTTCAAGAGGAGAGAACCATATGATCCGATTCTTGCTGAATGGAAATCCTGTAGAGATACCGGATGAGGAAAACCGTACGCTGTTGGAGTATCTGCGGAATGTCAAGTGCATGAAGGGCACCAAGGAGGCCTGCGGCACGGGGCATTGCGGTGCCTGCAGCGTATTGATCGACGGAAAGCTGGCCCGCGCCTGCGTGACAATGCTGAAGCGGCTGGAGGGCCGGACCGTTGAAACCATTGAAAGTGCCCAAACGGACGCGATGCTGCAGGTCATCCAGCGCTCCTTTCTGGATGTGGGCGCGGTGCAGTGCGGCTTCTGCACCCCGGGCATGGTCATCGCCACCAAGGCACTTCTGCTGGAGCATCCGTCTCCCAGCGAAGAAGAGATTTACAAAGGGCTCAAGAACAACTATTGCCGCTGCACCGGATATGTGAAGATCATCGAGGCCATCAAATTATCTGCCGCCCGGCTGCGGGGCGAAAATCCCGGCATTGATGATTTCCGCACCCGGGAGAGCAGCGTGATCGTAGCGGGCAAGGATCAGGTCATCCCCCAGGTGGACGGCTCCGCCCTTGGAAAATCCATCTGGGATGTGGATGGCCTGGCAAAGACCGGTGGCACCCTGAAATTCTGCGACGATCTGGGGCCCGAAGAATTCGGCGCGGACACCATGCTTCACGGCGCCTTTGTCTGGGCTCCTGTCCCCCACGCCAAAATCCGCTCTGTGGATTACAGCGCTGTGGAGCAGGCCGAGGGCGTTGTGCGCGTGGTCACGTGGAAAGATGTACCCGGTCTCAATAAAATGGGCAACTGGACGCCGGATCAGCCGGTGTTCTGCAAGGATGAGGTCCAGTTCCTGGGCGACCATCTGGCGCTGGTCGTTGCGGACACGCAGGCCCATGCCCGTGCCGCCGCCAAGCTGGCAGATATCGACTACGAAGCGCTGCCCGGCATCTACTCCATGGCGGACGGGTATCGCAAAAACAGCTTTATTGTCCATACGGGCCGGGTCAGCGGCGACGTGGAAGCGGCGAAGCAGGACCCCGGCATTGTGAAAATCAAAGTGTCCAAGGAGATCGAGCCGCAGGAACACGCCTGCATGGAGCCCATCTCCGCCATTGGATACAGGCAAGGCGATCATATCACAGTGTATGCCTGCACCCAGGCACCCTTTGAGGTCCGCCGGATGCTGGCGAAGGTCATGGACCGGCCGGAGGAACAGATTCGCGTGGTGGCTACTCCGCTGGGCGGCGGCTTCGGCAAGAAGTGCGACGCTTTCCTGGAAGCCCCCGTGGCGGTGGCCGCCAGCGTCTGCAGCAAGCCCGTGAAGGTGACCCTGTCCCGGAAAGAGGACCTGATCCTCACCACCAAGCGCCACGGCTACCACACCGATTACGAGATTGGCTTCACGCCAGAGGGAAAATTCCACTATCTGGACTGCCGCATGTTCTCTGACGGCGGCCCCTACGAGTGCGAGAGCTACGGGACCCTGATGACCGGCGCTTTGATGAGCGGCGGTCCGTACATCATCGAAAATGTCAAGGTGGAGGGTTCCGCGATCCGCAACAACAACCTGCAGGGCGGCGCATTCCGGGGCTACGGCATCAACCAGGCCGCCATCTCCATTGAGACGGCCATGGATATGATGGCCGAAAAGCTGCGCATCGACCCCTTTGAACTGCGCCGCCGGAACGCCGTCTATCCCGGAGCGGTCTCCGTGGGCGGCGAGGTTTTGCAGGTCAGCATGGGGATGTTGGATACCATCGACCAGTGCGAGAAGAAGCTGCGGGAGGCGCTGAAGGCGTACGAAGGCCAGTATCCCAAGGGCACCAAGGTGCTGGGTTGGGGCATGGCCTCCGGCTTCAAGAATGTGGGTGTCGGCAAGGGCATCTTCACGGATGACGGCGCCTGCAAGCTGACACTACAGGGCGACGGACGCCTGCACATGATCGTATCGGGCACAGATATGGGGCAGGGATTCCGCACGGCTATGACTCAGATCGCCGCGGAAACGCTGCACATGGACATCTCCAACATTGATATCGTCATCGGTGATACGGAGATCACGATCCCCACAGGCGAATCCGTTTCCGAACGGCAGACCCTTTGCGGCGGCCGCGCTGTGTATGAGGCCTGCGTCAAGCTCAAGGCCGATCTGGAAAGCCGCCCCTGGAAGCCCGGCGAGGAGCGCAGGGCAGAGTACTACTTTGCCTGCGATCCCTGCTTCCCCATCGGCGACTTTGAAGGCGCCGCGGCCAAGGGTGCCAAGTACCGGAACTTCCCCGCCTATGCCTACGCCACCCAGGCCGCCATCGTAGAGGTGGACAAGGCCACCGGCCACACCAAGGTCCTGAAATTCATTGCCGCCCACGATGTGGGCCGGGCCATCAATCCGCACATCATCGAGGGACAGATGCACGGCTCCTGCTCCATGGGCCAGGGCTACGCCCTGACAGAGGGCTTCCCCACCAAGGACGGGTATCCTGTAAAGAATACCTATCGGGAGCTGGGGCTTCCCCGGGCAGAGGATACGCCGGATTACGATCTGATCCTAATTGAAGATCCGGAACCTCAGGGCCCCTATGGTGCCAAGGGCATTTCCGAAGTGGCCACAGTTCCCGCCACGCCGGCCATCCTCAACGCCGTCTCCAACGCCATCGGCGTGCGCATCAACAAGGTCCCCGCCTCCCCGGAGGTGGTGCTGGAGGCCATTCGCACAGGCCGCTGCGATGTGCCCACCATGGACGAAATGATCGCGCAGCTGAACGCCAAAGATTGACGCAGCTGTATGCAGGCGTTGCCTGCATAACCGTCATCCCCCTCTTAACAGGACACCCCCGGAGCTCCGGGGGTGTCCCATTTCATTCAAAATCTGTTATAGACGCGCATCTGCATCGTAATGGATATTGTCATATGTGG
>CAMDVP010000314.1 GCA_945877525.1 uncultured Clostridia bacterium
AACATCCCGGCATTCCCGCTGCATGACCTCCTCGCTGAGCCCTTCGGGGGGCGGCACGAGGGTGATGGGTTCGCCGATCATCATGCGGAAGCGAGGCCCGAAAAAGTAATGATACTCGCCGTTGTGATAAATGGGCAGCACCTTCACCCCGGAAGAGGCCGCCAGGGTGACAAAGCCCGGCTTGAAGGGGCGCACCACCTTGTCCCGATGACAGTAACCTTCCGGACACAGGTAGATGTGGCAGCCGTCCCGGAGCAGCCTGCGGCTTTCCCGCAGCCAGGACAGGCTGGGATGCTCCCTGTTCACGGGAATGGTGCGGCAGAAGCTGAGAAAGCGCCGCAGGGCGGGGCTTTTATCCATCAGATCCTTGGCGGACAGGCTGTACACCCGGCGGTCAAGGGGCATGAGGGTCTGCATTACGCCGCCGTCCATGCCGCGCACATGATTGCTGATGATGACCATGGGCTCACGAAAGGCCTCGGTCCGGGCCTTTTCCGACACATAGCAGCGCTTGGGTCGGAAGGCCAGCACCACCAGCACACGCAAAACGCCCCGGAGCAGATACCCCAGGGCCTCATGAAGCCAATACGCAGCTTTTTTCATTTCAGCCTCCTGACGCCGGGCACATGCTGGCGAAGGGCCAGGCTGCGCACCGCGGCGGCCACACCGAACGCCTCGTGGGCGGGGGCCAGCCAGTCTGCCGCGGCCACTGCGGCGGGCGTAGCGTTGCCCATGGCCACGCCGTATCCTGCGGCGCGCAGCATGGGTACGTCGTTGTCATTGTCGCCCAGGGCCATCACATGCCCCATGGGAATACCAAGGCGGGCTGCCAGGGCGCTAAGAGCTGTGCCCTTGTTGCACCCGGCAGGGTTGATTTCAAGGTTGTTCACCCAGCTGGAGGATACCTCCACCTCCGGTGTGTCCCGTTCCAGGCGCGCCTTCAGCGCCTGCAGGGGCGCGTTGTCGTTCTCGGTAAACACCATCAGCTTGTTGATCCCCCTGTCGGCCATGGCTTCTTCGCCTTCGCCTCCGCGGCGGATCACCGTGCGTCCGCCGGGGCGAACAATGTTCTTGCCGACGATGATCCGCAACTCGTCATCGGTTATATGGGGCAGACTGGTGACAAGCTCATGCCCGCTGAAGAGAATATATGCCACGGGCAGGGTGTGCAGCAGGGCCAGAATAACGCGGGCGGTTTGCGGAGCAATGGTGTCGCTGCGCAGAAAATCGCCCAGGGGCCTGTCCATCAGGCATGTGCCGTTGAGGGCCAGGATATGCATGGGCAACCCCATGTCCCTGGCGAAAAAGCCCATGTCGTCCGGAATTCGGCCGGAGCATAGGGCCAAATGGATGCCGACCTTATGCGCTTCGCGCAGGGCGGCGGCGTTTTCTTCGGGAATAACGTTGCCATGGACGAGCAGGGTACCGTCCATGTCCATGGCGATCAATTCAATGGGTTCCATCCACACCTCATCCAATTCTTACAGAAGGGGCGCCTCGCCCTGGGCCCGCGTCTGCTCCGCAATCAGGTCAAAAACCTGTGCGCAGGCCAGGGTGGCGCAGTGCGGCACCGTGCTGCTTTCAAGAAGCCCCGCGGTAACGCAGCGGCGCACCTCCTCAATTTCATAGGTGAATCCGTTTCGGGTTTCTTCGTCCTGGAAGCCTGCGATCTCCGCGCCCTTGCCATCATAGAGAGTGGCGGAGGAGGCGTAGTGAGCGTGGGGCACCACAATTCTGCCTGCTGTGCCGCAGATCACCATCCGCTCCTCCACCGGCGTCATGAAGGAGGCGCGGATGACCGCCGGCACCTGCCCGGCAAAGCGGAGCAGCAGCAGCTCGGTTACATCCACACCTGTTTCGCCGCGGACGGTTTCCGCCTGCACCCGCACCATGTCCCTGTCCAGGACATAGGTGAGCAGCTGAATGCCGTACACAGTCAGGTCGTAGGCCGCGCCTCCGCCCAGGGAAGGGTTCAGATACCGGCAGGAGGCATCCTGCGGCGCAACAAAGCCCAGGCCCATTTCGGCCATGACGGGGGCGCCGATGCGGCCCTCCCGCACCCATTGGCGCGCCTGACGCACCGCGGGAAGAAAGCGGCTCCATAGCGCCTCCATGGTGAACACCCGCCGCGCCTTCGCCAGAGCGAACACCTCCGCCGCATCGGCCGATGTCATGAACATGGCCTTCTCGCACAGGACGGGAACACCATGGTCAATGCACAGGCGGGTCAGCGTGGCGTGGGAGTCCGGCGTGGTGGCGATATACACGCAGTCCGCCAGATGCTCCCTTAGCATCTGCTCATAGGAATCAAAGGCCTGGGGAATATGCTTTTCCCGGGCGAAACGCTGCGCCCGCTCCATGGACTTGCTGGCCACGGCGGTCACGCAGCAGCCCTCCACCAGGCTGACCGCGTCGCAGAACTTTCGGGCAATCGCCCCTGCGCCCATGATGGCAAAACGAAATGGCGTCATGTGCTTGTCCTCCTTTGGGTCAGGAATGCCCGATGTCAAAAGGGGCACGGTACGGAGAAGGTTTTGCCGTCCAGATGGGGAAGTGCGCCGCCGGTATCAAGCGTCAGGGATGCGGCACACAGCATCAGCCTACGGGCATGGTGGAGGCGGTTGAAGGCCCGGTCACCATACACGTCGTCCCCCAGCAGCGGGTGGCCCAGGGCGGCGAGATGGGCGCGAATCTGATGGGTGCGCCCGGTGAGCAGATGCACCTGCAGGCGGCTGACCGGCCCGGGTTCAAGGGTTTCATAGGCGGTGGCAATGGCCTTTGCCCCGGGAACAGGGTGATCCAGGATGGTCACCCGGGCAGCCTGTGCGTCCTTGAGCAGATAGGCCCGGCAGGTGGCGGCGGGAGGCTTGGGCATGCCCCGCACCAGGCAGATATAGCGCTTGTCCATGGTACGCTCCCGAAAAGCCCGGACGAGGATTTCCTCGGCCTCGGGGGTCTTGGCCATCAGGAGCAGTCCGCAGGTCTGGTTATCCAGGCGGTGGCAGGGGCGGGGAGGGGGCG
>CAMDVP010000315.1 GCA_945877525.1 uncultured Clostridia bacterium
ATCCCCGTGCATATGGTGGAAACCATCAACAAGCTGATCCGCGTCAGCCGCCAGCTGCTGCAGGAATACGGCCGCGAGCCCAGCCCGGAGGAAATTGCCAAGGAAATGGGCATTTCTGAATCCAAGGTGCGGGAGATCATCAAGATTGCCCAGGAGCCCGTAAGCCTGGAAACCCCCATTGGCGAGGAGGAGGACAGTCATCTGGGCGACTTCCTGGCCGACGAGGAAACCCCCGCCCCCGCCGAGGCCGCCTCCTTCGCCCTGATGAAGGAGCAGCTGCTGGACGTGCTGGACACCCTCACCCCCCGCGAGGAAAAGGTGCTGCGCCTGCGCTTTGGCCTGGACGACGGCCACCAGCGCACGCTGGAGGAAGTGGGCCGCGAGTTCAAGGTGACCCGCGAGCGCATCCGCCAGATCGAGGCCAAGGCCCTGCGCAAGCTGCGCCACCCCAGCCGCAGCAAAAAGCTGCGGGATTATCTGGACTGAACCGCGATTCTTCCCTCCCCTGCCTGACGCACCGCGCAGGCAGGGTATCTTTCAATAACGGAGGCCGGCTGATGCTGGATGAAAGGCTTTCCCTGGCCGCGGCGCTTTATACCCCCAGCGACCTTGGCGCGGATATCGGCACCGACCATGCGCTGCTGCCCTGCCACCTGCTGCGCGAGGGCACCTGCCGCCGGATGATCCTTGCGGACATTAGCGAAAAAGCACTGTCCCATGCCCGGGCGCAGGTCGCAAGGCAGCACCTTGAAAGCCGCGCGCGCCTGGTGCTGGCCGACGGGCTTGACGCGCTGGATGAGCCCTGCGGTTGCGTGTCCATCATGGGTATGGGCGGCGAAAGCATCGCCCGCATGCTCGCAAGGGGCACAGCCAGGCTGAAGGGCGCAGCGCTGGTGCTGTCCGCCCACACCGATCTTCCACTGGTGCGCAGAAGCGTGCAGGATGCGGGATATCATTTCGTACGGGAGGAACTGTGCCGGGCTGCGGGCCGTTTCTATGTGGTATGGAAGGCCGAGCCCGGATGGGCGACCCTTACGCCGCAGGAGCTTCGCCTGGGGCCGCTGCTGATGGAAAGCAGTTCGCCCCTGCTCAGAGACTACCTGCGCTGGCGCTGCGCCGTGATGGAGGACAAGCTTCGCGGCCTGCACTCCGCATCCCGGCGGGACGAATGCGCCATGGATGAAATCGAAGCGGATTTGGCGGTCTGCCGCCGAAGGCTGGAGGCTTTATGATGATGACTGTACAGGATATCTACCAAATCATTGACCGGATGGCTCCCTTCAACACCCAGGAGGATTTTGACAACGCAGGGCTGCTGGTGGGCGACCCGGCCATGGCCGTGCGGGGCATCCATGTGGCGCTGGACGTGACCGAGCGCGTGCTGGATGAAGCAGAGGCTGCCGGGGCCAACCTTATTGTAACCCATCATCCCATCATGTTCTCTCCCGTGAAGCGTCTGGTTGCCACAGACTATGAAACCCGGCTGATTTTCCGCATGGTTCGCGCGGGCATGGCGCTCATTGCCGCCCATACCAATTATGACCGCGCTCCCGGCGGCATGAACGACACCCTGGCTGCCCGATGCGGCCTGACGGACATTGCCGGCGAAGGCTTCATCCGGGCAGGAAATCTCCCGCACCCCATGACCGGCCACGAGTTGACCGCCCACATCGCCGCGGCCCTTGGCGCCGTGGTGCGCCCCATGGGTGATCCGGAAAAGGTTTACCACCGCATGGCGCTGTGTTCCGGCGGGGGCAGCGATTTCTGGGCAGAGGGACTTGCCCTGGGCGCGGACGCGTTTCTTACCGGAGAGATGAAGCATCACCACGCCCTGGCGCTTGCCGATGCGGGCATGCTGGGGCTGGAGGCAGGCCATTTTGCCACGGAAATGCCCGGCGTTTTTGCCCTGGCGGACGCTTTACAAAACGCGGCGGATGCGGTACAATATGATGTATGCGTATCGACTTCGCAGGCCGGCGCCTATGCCCCGCCCGCGAGACCTTGACGGGGGTCAGCCAACCGTCAGAAGGAGGAAGCCCATGGATCAGCAGCAGTTGGAGCTTATGTGGCAGTACCAGCAGGAGGATATTAAGGCGGACCGCATCGCCAATGAAATCAAGCGCTCCCCCACCCGCCAGAAGCTGGAAAAGAGCCGCGACTTCATCATAGAGCAGCAGAAGAAATACAAGCAGATCGAGGAGCAGGTTGCCGTGATGGCCGACCGCAAGGACGCCATCCGCGATGCCATCGCCCGCTGCGAGGAGCAGATTGCCGCCCTGACCGCCCGCTTTGAGCAGAATCCCCCCGAGGACGAGGAGGCTGTATCCGCCATGCTGGCAGAAGCCGGCAAGTACCGCGAAACCATCGCCTCCTACGAGCAGGAAATGCGCCGCATGGTGAAGGATTCTGCCGATCACGACCAGAAGCAGCGCGCCTGCCGCCACGAGGCCGCCAAGGTGAAGGTGGAGTTCGACCAGCTCAAGGCCGTTTATGACAAGGAGATCACCGAGAAAAAGGCTGCCCTGGACGCGCAGCGCGCCGTGGTGGCCCAGAAGGCCGCGGGCATTGATCCCCGCCTGATGGAGGAATACAACGTCATCAAGAAGCACATCATGCCGCCTATGGCGCGCCTGGTGGGCAACCAGTGCAGCGGCTGCAACACGGCCCAGCCCTCCTCGCTGCTGAGCAAGATCAAGAGCGGCGCGGAGATCGTTGAGTGCGAAACCTGTGGCCGGATGATTATCCAGTAACGTTATGCCCGTCCGGCGACATGCTCGCCGGGCGTTTTTTCAAAGGAGGTATGTATGATGGATGCCATGGAAGCCCTGCTGACTCGGCGCAGCGTGCGCAAGTACAAGCCCGACATGGTGCCGAAGGAAATACTGGAGCAGATTGTCCGCGCGGGTACCTATGCCCCTACCGGCATGAACCGGCAGTCTCCCCTTATTCTGGCCGTAACCAATCCCGAATTGCGGAACAGGCTTTCCCGGATGAACGCT
>CAMDVP010000316.1 GCA_945877525.1 uncultured Clostridia bacterium
GACGGTTTCGCAATTCTCCTTCTCCAGCTTGAACCAGACGGTGTACGTACCCGTCTCGGTGAAGCTGGGCAGAGTAGCGCTGTATGCGCCGTCCTCGGAGGTGGCGTAGGTCACGGTTACGCCCTCGGTGGCAACGTTCAGCGCGATGGTGTGCGCTTTGCCGTCGTAATAGCCGGAGTAGCCGCTGACAGCATACTGGATGACCTCCTTTTCAACAATGGTGAAGCTGTGGCTGATCGATGCGCGATAGTTGCCACTCTCGCCGCTGATGGTAGCGGTGTAGCTGCCCGGCGCGCTGGGCGCGCTTTCCAGACTGAGATCGCCCTGACAGTATTCAACCGACCACTCCTGAACCTTATCGGTGGGAAGATCGAACTGCACGGGCGCTCCGGTGCAGGTGAAGCTGCCCGGAAGCGTGGCTTTGACCTCTTCGCTGATGTCAAGCGCATGGATCTCCACGGTCACAGAGCCTTCTTCGGATTTGTAGCCCTGCTTTTCGAGCCTGTAGTAAACAACGTACGTATTGGTCTCGGTGAACGAGGGGTTGGTTTCGCTGTACGGGCCTTCATAGGCCGTGGCGTAGCGCACGCTCACGCCATCCGTGCGGACAGTCAGCGAGATCGAATGGGGCAGCCCGTCGTAAGCGACGTCGAAGCCATCGACGCGGTAATCAATTTCCTTTTCCGGCTCGACGATGGTGAACGAATGGAACACATTCGCGTAACAGTTGGAACCAGAGCCGATGATTTTGACGCTATAGCTGCCCAGTTCGCTGGGCGCAGCGCTCAGCGACGCGCCATCGGCATCGCGATAGTCGATCTCCCATGTCTCAATGCCTTCGTGGAAGGGCGTAAACTGCACGGGATTTCCGTCATAGGTAAAGCTGCTCGGCAGGGTGGATTCCACCGCCTCGCTCACGTCCGCCCGCTCGATGGCAACGGTCTCGATGCCGGTTTTTGTTTCGTAAAGTTCCTTTTCGATCTTATAGGCGACCTGATAATTGCCTGCACTGGTGAATTCGGGGTTCTGGCTGCCGTACGCACCATCTATGGGATAGGCGTAGCTCACACTTGCGCCCTCCGGCGAGGTGACGCTCACCGAAATCGAATGCGCCGCGCCGTCGTAATCGCCGTAGTAGCCGCTGGCGCTGTATATGATTTCACCCGTGATCTCGGTTCCTTCTTCCAACGTATCGCCGCTATCCGGCGCATCGCCGTTTCCGGACGGTTCGCCGTTTCCAGGCAGATTGCCTCCCAGCGAACTGCCATCTTCGGCCAGCACGGCCACGGACATCATGGACGTCAGCAGGCACAGAACCAGTATCACCGCGCCAATTCGCCTAAATGCTCTTCTCATAGTTGGTTCCTCCTCAATATTGTTCTTTACAGAAGATCATATGGAAAGGTCTGAACCATCGTGTTCAGGCTTCTGTCCTCCTATAATTTCAGCCAGAACCGCTCCGCCTTCCGTAACGAATTGTGTCCATTCTGTCTTTACACTGGACTCGCCTCTCTCAAATGCGCGACTATCATCTGCAAGGAATGGAGCAAAACTCGCTCCTGTTGCGAGACATGTTACAATAAATGTACCCTCATTGCCTTTTCCTGTCGGGTTTTGTTATTCTTAAGGTTATTGTTGAGCGCAACCTGCCACCGGGGGTCGTCAGCAACCACTGCTCTCCGTTCTGTCAAAAATAGGGCAGAAACATAACATCCACACCCTGATTACGGAAGTCGTTTGCCCATCTTGAAGTGCCGGTTACAATAGCGACCTCGTTATTGGCGAACATATTGATTACAGGATCATCATCGAATTCAACCACATCCGGCTGCATGTTTGTATCTTTGATGAATTTCTCCATGTTTTCAAAGTCTTTTTCTTTTGTTGATCCACATCCAGCCAGTGTTGTTATGAACAATACAGCACATAACACTATCGCCCACTGTTCCTTCATGTCAGTTCCTCCCAAATCTTTCCTTGCTATAGAATTGTTGAAACTGTACAGTATCTTCACAGTTATGATGCATCAATCAACGAATTATCGCACAAGCTCTTATCAATTCATATATATATGTATAAGAACCCAATTACATAATAACATACCAAATCACATTTGTAAAGAGTGGGATTGAACTCAATCACTTTTATCTAAGAGGGATTAATGGAGCTCTTGAAGAAAAAGAAAATCCACGTAATCAGAGTGAAGGATCTTCGCAAGATGGCCGAAATCCACCGGACTACCTTCTACCGGCACTATCAAACGCCCCATGATGTTCTTCTTGAAGTTGAATATGATTCTATAAAAGGTTTTCAGAATACTTCAGGCCCGCTGAATGACATTGCGGATCTGAAAGAACATGCCGCTCGCATGTGCAGCTACCTTTCTGAAAACAGGGCTCTTGTAAAGCCGTTTATACAAAACAACACGGACAGCGATATAACCCTGATATTTCAAAATTACATGGATGGCTTCATCACATCCAGAAAAGTCCTTTACAGAGGGAGGATATGGGCCCAGACGCCTTTCGGCTTCTGCAAACCTTTTACGCCCATGGAAGTTGTGCACTGATACGTCAATGGATCATGGATGACATTCCCCTCACGACGGAAGAAATTGTCGATTTGCTTACAACACGCTGACCTGGGTGAAGGCATGGCCGAAGCCCATGGTGACAAACACGATTGGAATGGGAGGACATGAATGAAGCTGATTCATGCTGCTGGGCCCGATCGTCAGCCCTGCGACCCTTATCGGGAGCTTGCAATTGCTTTGATTAAGCAGGCGGTGGACGATTACAGACATCTGGCCAGAAAAAACGATGTGAGTGGAAGCGAGCTTGAGCGGAAACGCATTCGTCAGCAGATGACCTCAATCAGTCGTTTTTTCCTTGGTGATTGCTGGTTCTGCGATGTATTCCACTTTGTGGAGGGACAAAACACAGATCTGGATTACGGACGTCGCCCGAGTGCGGGGGCAGTGGAGTGTG
>CAMDVP010000317.1 GCA_945877525.1 uncultured Clostridia bacterium
GGTATAGCGTTCCGTCAGCAGGATGGGGTCATAGCGCCAGATTACCCTCTCCGGGCCGATGCGGCGGGCCAGCTCCTGAAACGCGGGAATCAGCACGCCGTCCTTGTCCGGCAGCCCTGGCTCCAGGTCGGGCCTGTAGGCGGTGAGGGTAAACTGGACGTAGTAGGCGTATTCCTGCAGCCGATCCAGGTGTGCCAGCATGGGCAAGGGGTTCTTTGTCCAGAACACGAAGCCGTCCACGTCCTTCGGCCGCAGGGAAACACGGCTGACCTGATGGAAGCGCATGGGGTTCCGGGTATAAGCGAAGCCCTCCTCCAGGCGGCGCAGAAACCAGGGAAAATAGCAGGCGGGAATATCTGTCCGGCGGCTGACGCTGACAATCATGGCGGGGCCTCCTTTCGCGGGTGTGCCCAGCATACCACTTTCTGGCGGTGCTGTCCAGCGCGGCGGGTATTTGGAAGGAATGATACGGATGAAGAAATGGCTGAAACGAATCCTATGCGTCCTGGGTGCAGCCATCGTGCTGCTGGCAGGCCTGGCCTTCGCCAAGGCAAAGCTCTGGGGCCGCCCCACCGAAGCGCGAACGGCGCAGCCTGCGCGGGTGGAGCTTTCCTATGACGAAGCCATGGCCGACGGGTGCATCACCGATGAGGAAATCGCGGCCCACTACGCCCCGGACATTCTGGCGGCAGTGAACGTGCTGCTGTCCGGATCCGGGCGGGGCGATTTCCTGGCCGCGGCGGACTACGACGGCGACTGGCTGGGGCTGAACAACTGGGAGCACCTGAACGATCATCCCCTGCTGGCCACGGTGTATTATTCCGTGCAGGAAACGGACACCCACTGGTTTGTGGGGTACTACTTCTATCACCCGAGGGACGATGCGGAAATCTGGCTGGACAGGCATGAAAATGACCTGGAGGGCATTATGCTGGCCATTCCCCGGGCGGAGGGCGGCTTCGCGGCGCCCCAGGCCATGTATACCCAGGGGCATGGTTATGTGCCCTTCTACTTTGACGGGGACTGGCAGATGACTGAAGGCTCCCGCCGGGGCGGCGGACTGATGCTGGACGGCGACCGTCCGGTCATCTACATCACCCCCAATGGTACCCTGGACAACGCCGGGCACAGCGTGGAATCCGCCCTGAACCATTCCACCTACTGGGCTGTAGGCAACAGTGGTGTGCGCTATTACCATGGCGGCGTGGCGCAGGAGCCTGCGTCCTTCAACGGCCCCTATGAGGACAACCCCTGCTCCTATGCCCTGTCCAGCCTGGACGAATTGTGGCAGCGCCGCAACGGCCCCTACGGGGACGACGGGCTTTTCGGGGAATACGGTGCATTCCGCGGGGACAACTATGAAACCAACGCCGCCAACCCGCCCTGGGGCTGGCGGAACAAGACGCAGTTCGGCTTCGGCGGCTCGTTCCTGTCCGACCCGGCCTGGACCTACGGCAGGGCCATGGAAGGGCTGGAGCTGTCTTGCGCCTACACCCGAAACGATTATGCCGAGTGGCTGATCACTGTGGAGCGCGTGAACCTGCCTGCAGGCGTGACAGACGCAACCCTGCGGCTTTCCCGGGATGGGTGGACGCTGTCCACCCCCGAATGGTGGCTGCTGGCGCAGGCGGAGGACGGCAGCCATACCGTAGGGATTGCCGATCCCGGGCGGCAGCAACTTTGGGCAGCGGCCCCCGCGGACGCGCAGTGGGCGCTGGAAATAATCCATGCGGACGGCACGCCTGTGGAGGGCGCGGAAGTAGTATGGTCGGCAGCATACCTGCCTGATGGGTATCAGGCAAAATGACGGAGCAGGACGGTGAACCGGATGATCAATCAGCAGGGCAGGCGGGGCAGGCCACGCAAGGTGAGGACCTATGTCTACATGCCCCCGGAAGCCCGGCGAAGGCGGCTGCTGCACCGGCTGTGCATGGGGATGCTGCTGGCGATGCTGGTGTTTAGCGTAGTGCAGGTGGCAGGCTACTGGCGGGATGCCGTTTCCGCCCGGCAGGCGTCAGAGAAACTGCGGGCGCTGTACTACGCCGAGGCCGCCGCGACTGCAACGCAGGAGCCCGCAGCTCCGCCCGCCATGACAGACGCTCCGTCCACGCCACTTCCTGTTCAGGAAGAAGCGCAGACGGCCGTGCCTTCCGCCACGCCGGGTATGCTGCTGATACAGTCCGCCTATCCGAACAACCCCTACCGTGTTGTCAGCAGCCGCTTCAAGAAGCTCCGGCAGCAGAACCCCGACATCGTGGGCTGGCTGACCATCGATGACATGGTGGATGAAGCAGTGGTGCAGCGGGACAACAGCTACTATCTTACCCGGGACTATCGCGGCTATCATAATGTCAACGGCGCAATTTTCCTGGATGAAGCCTGCGACCTGTCCTCCCGCCCCGCCACGCTGACGCTCTATGGCCACAATATGAAAACCGGCGCTATGTTCGGCCGGCTACACAAGTATGAATCCCTGAACTACTACCGGGAGCATGCGCTGCTGACCTTCGACACCCTGTACGAGGACGGGCGGTATGTGGTGTTTGCGGCGGGAAAAATCAGCCTGAACAGCTGGGAGCGGCAGTACGTCAGTCTGGCGAGCCTGCATTCTGCTTCCCTGGAGCGCCGCGCAGGGGCTATCGGCAGGCTGCAGGAAATATCAGCCTTTGTGACGGCGGTGGACGTGCAGGCGGATGATCAGCTGCTTTTGCTGATTACCTGTGTAGAGGATGCGGACGAGCGATGGCTTGTGGCGGCGCGGCGCGTTCGCGAGGGGGAAAGCGAGGATGCGCTGGCCGGGCTGGCGCGGCAGTGCAGCATCAACCCTGCATACTGACAAACGGCTCCGCAGACATCATGTCCGCGGAGCCGTTTTCTGGAGGGAGAGTGTAATACTATTCTTATTCTAAACGATTATAAGGATGCGGTGCGAAGGAGTGCAGAGGG
>CAMDVP010000318.1 GCA_945877525.1 uncultured Clostridia bacterium
GAGCGCCACCTTGCCAAGGTGGAGGTCGCGGGTCCGAGCCCCGTCTACCGCTCCATTTCCATCTGGTGCCATAGCCAAGTGGTAAGGCGAAGGTCTGCAAAACCTTTATTCTCCAGTTCGAATCTGGATGGCACCTCATGATAAGCCCCGAATCCCGTAAGGAATTCGGGGCTTTGTCTGTCAACAGGCCAACGAAAACGGCTGAAGCGCCAAGCCTCAGCCGTGAAAGAAAAGAGTTACAGCTTATCCGGATAGGCACCGCTGCCATGGAGCTTCTTCAGTTCGCTGGCCACATAGGCTTTGTCCTCACGGTAGGTGACCCCGAACCATACCGCGTGGGTGGAGAGCACCTCGACCGTCAGGCTGTCCTTGTGCATGAGGTTGTCCACCAGGGTGGGCAGGGCATATTCCTTTTTCATGGGATCGCCGCTGTTCCCCTGCAGGAAGGCTGCCAGTTCCCGCTCCCCTGCCTCAAACAGCCAGGGGGTAAAGCCCCAGAAATTCATGCTCACCAGGGCGTTGGGGTCAAGAATGCGGCCGGCAGGGTCGGTTTCCAGATCGCGGATGGTACCGTCGGCAAAGGGCAGAATCTTGTAGGTCTCCGTTACTTTCACAAGGCGTCCTTCACTGTCGGTTTCGCACACGCCGCGAGTTACATGCCCATTCTCCGAAACGGTGTTGCGGAGATAATAGGCCACCATGGAGGCAGCGTTGGTTTGCCCCTGCAGGCGGCGCAGGCTGCCTGCCATGGCCTGAAATGCATCCTTGCCGTAGTAGTCATCGGCATTAATGACGGCGAAGGGTTCGTGGATGAAATCCCTGGCGGCCAGCACAGCGTGTACGGTGCCGTAGGGCTTGGTGCGGCCTTCGGGGGGCATAAAGCCGCCCGGCAGGGAATCATACTCCTGATAGGCGTAGTGTACCTCAACCTTCTGAGAAATGCGATCGCCAATCATGGCGTGGAAGGCTTCGGCCATGCTGCGCCTGATGACAAAAACCACCTTGTCAAAGCCTGCGGCAAGCGCATCGTAAATGGAATATTCCAACAGGATTTCCCCGTTGGGACCGATGTGATCAATTTGCTTGTTGCCGCCATAACGGGAGCCAAGGCCTGCTGCCATGATGAGCAGCGTAGTGTTCATGTTATACGCCTCCTTTAATGCATTGCATGGTGTCAAGCGCTGATATCAGTCGAATGGGAATCCTGTTTTTCCTGGTGATGCTCGAAGCCCTGGGTGCTGTCGGATTTGAAAAGCACCATAGGCGTGCGGAACAAAAGCTTGATATCCAGCCACAGGGAAAAGCTTTCAATATACATCAGATCCAGCATCAGCTTATCCTCGGGGGTGGTGTTGTAGCGCCCCTCAATCTGGGCATAGCCGGTCAGGCCGGCCTTCATCTTCTCGCGATAGGCAAAGGCCGGCAGCTCCAGCTTGTATTTCCGCACGTTTTCCAGCATTTCCGGTCGGGGCCCCACCAGGGTCATATCGCCGATGAGGATGTTCCAGAACTGGGGCAGCTCATCCAGACGGAAGCGGCGCAGGGTTTTGCCCACGCGGGTAATGCGGGGATCGTCCACCGTGACGGAGGACTGGTGAGGCTCCAGAGAAGCGTTTTCCTTCATGGTGCGGAACTTGCAGATCTTGAATTCCTTGCCGCCCACGGTCATCCGCTTTTGGCGGAAAAGAACCGGGCCGCCGTCCTCCGCACGAATACAGATGGCGATGATGCCATATACCGGAGCAAACAGCGCCAGCACCGCTACGGAGACCACAATGTCCATCAGCCGCTTGACAATGCGCTGTCCCAGCGTGATTTTGCCATAGTCCATTTCCAGGAAGGGCGCGTCGTCCACCACCATCAGGGTGGCGTTGGAGAGCATAATGTCCTGCAGCTGGGCCTTGCACATTACGTCCCGATGCTCCTCATAGCAGGTGCGCAGCAGGCTCATCTTGGTGTCCTCCGGCAGGTTGCCCAGGAAAACCACCTCCGCCTGACGCACATGCCGCAGAAGATTGGGGTCATTCCACAGCACAATGCGCTTGATTTCCCATTGCAGGGCATAGCGGCGGATTTTGCGGCAAACGGCCTCCTCCTCGTCCATGCTGCCCAGCACGACCAGGCACCTGCGGGGAGGATTGATGGTGAAGTAGAAGTTGTTTCCAAAGCGCACCCAGTAGGTAATCAGCAGTATCTGCAACGCCATGCAGACAAGAAGCCAGGGAAAATCGCTGCCAAACAACTCCAGATAGTCGTTGTTGTTTTCATTTACGTTCATGATCTGGAGCTGAAGATAGGTCACAATATCGGTGATCATGGTAGCCAGGGACATGGAAGAGATAATCGGTTTGCTTTTTTTCTTGCCCACCGCATAGCCGCCATAAACGGCGTGCATGGCCGCAGACATGGCCACATAGGTCAGAAGTGTGGTGGCCAGGGTACGGCTCATATGGCGAAGCTGCCAGTTGTTGATTGCCATCAGCCCGAAGAACAAAAGCCCCAGCACGCCGTAAATCACCACGCGCAGCAGCCCCATCAAGATAGCCGTCTTGTTCTCTCTGAGCTGTCGGAAGTACGTGTTCATGACAATCGAACGCTCCGTCCTTTCTGATGTTATAGCTTATACATGGTTCCATGATACCACGCAGGCAATTGTCTGTCAAGGCTTGAAAATGTAAAATACTGGTACACACATGGCGTGCATCGAACGGAGCGAATTTGGACGCTGGTCGGGAAAAGATACCTTCCTCCACCGCACCTGCAGCACCGCCGCAACGTCCTACCCAAACGGACGCCGAGAGGGCCGAAGGCCCTCCGCGGCGGAGCTCCGCGGCAGCACCCCCGCGTCGCGGCGGGCCGGGCGCGCGCCCGGGCCCCGGCAACGGGACAACCCCACCGCCAAAACAACACCAAGGGAGGGGTGGAGGCCGAAGGCCCG
>CAMDVP010000319.1 GCA_945877525.1 uncultured Clostridia bacterium
CATTCCAGTAGGCCAGGCCGCTGAGCAAAGCAATGGTGCTGAGAATCGGCTTGCTCAGGGGCAGCACCACGGAAAGCAGCGTCCTCACCTCGCCCGCGCCGTCAATCCGCGCCGCCTCGATGATCTCCCCTGGGATATTGGTGGTAAAGTAGGTGCGCATGACAATCACGCCAAAGCCGTTCAGCAAAAGGTTCGGAAGCAGCAGCGCCCAAAACGTATCCTTGATGTGGAAGGTCTGCGTCCAGGTGAGATAGCTGGGAATCAGTCCGCCGTTGAACAGCAGCGTCAGGAACACCATAAAGGAGAAGAAATTCCTTCCCGGCAGCGTTGTTCGGGAAAGCGGGTAGGCCAGAAGGGTGGTCAGGGTCAGATTCATCAGGGTGCCGCACAGGGTGGTCAGCACCGTCATTTTGTAGGCCTGCAGAATCTGTCCGCGGCTATGCCACAGATACTGATAGGCCTCCAGGCCGAACTCCTCCGGCCAGAGGGAATAACCGTTTTTGAGCAGCGCCGCCTCGGAGGTAACCGAGGACATCACCAGCAGCAGCAGCGGCACCACGCATGCCGCGCACAGCAGCATAAGCACAATGTTGGCAAACACGCCAAACTTCTTTCCTGCCAGTTCCATGCTTTGCAGCCTCCTTTCTCAGAACAGCGCCTGCTCCCGGTCCACCCGGCGGACAATCGCGTTGGTAGCCATAATCAGGATGAAGCCCATCACGGACTGGATGAAGCCTGCCGCCGAAGCCCGGCCGATATCGTTGGTTTCCAGCAGGCCGCGATAAACGAAGGTGTCAATCGTGTTGGTGGTGCTGTACAGCAGGCCGCTGTTCATCGGTACCTGATAGAACAGGCCGAAGTCGGAATAGAAGAGCTTGCCAATGGAAAGCAGCGTCAGGGTGATAATCACCGGCTTGAGCATGGGCAGGGTGATCCTGGTAATCTGCTTCCACACGCCCGCGCCGTCCACCACGGCAGCTTCATAATAGGTTTTATCAATGCCCACAATGGAGGCATAATACACAATGCTGTTATAGCCGAAGGTTTTCCACACCTGAATCAGGATGAGAATCCACGGCCAGTATTTCGGCTCGGTATACCAGGAGACGCCCTCCAACCCCAGGGGCTTGAGGATACTGTTGTTAATCATGCCGTTGTCTCCGCCCAGGAAGGCATAGGCGATGTAGCTGACGATGACGTAGGAAATCAGGTGCGGAATGAGGATAATGGTCTGATATGCCTGCTGAAGGGGCTTGCGGCGCACCTCGTTGAGCAGGATGGCGACAAACAGGGCCACTACCGTACCCAGAGCAAGAAACAGCAGGTTGTATCCGATGGTATTGCGGATAATCACTGCCGCGTCGTTGGAGCGAAACAGGAAGGAGAAATTCTTGACACCGTTCCAGGGACTTCCCCAGATGCCCAGGTTATATTTGAATTTCTTGAAGGCCAGCTGCAGCCCTGCCAGGGGAAGATAATTATTGATGACCAGATAGGCCAGGCTCGGCAGCATCATGATATACAGGGGCAGGTGACGCTTAACGGCGCGGCGCGTCTGACTGCGGCATCTCAGGTTCTTTTGCATGGCGATCCTCCCATGGTAAAAGCAATGCGGAGGCGGACTTCCGCCTCCGCATGCGGTTTGCTGCGTTTACTTGGTTTCCAGCCAGGCGTTGAGCTGGCTCTGCTTTTCAGCAATCACGTCATTGATACCGGCTTTCTCCAGCGCGGCCAGGAACTCGCTGTACAGCGCGTCCGTGTCGCCCAGGGCCAGCAGGAGGGAATTGACGTACTGATCCACCACCGCCGAGCAGGCGCTGATTTCGTCGGACACGTTGGCCGCGTCGAAGGAGAAGCCCAGCGCGGGAGACTTGCCGCAGGTTTCATTGGTGGCCAGCCAGGACTGATACACATCAGCCGGGTCAGGCTTCCAGGGACGGGAAATGGTGATGTTCGGCCAGAAGGTGCCCATGCCGGAGGGCCAGCCGGTGGTGAAAGCGTCCAGACCCTCGGCAAAGTCGATGGTGCCGTCCTCGCATACCACATAATGCACATTTTCGATGCCGTTGCACACCAGATTGGCCAGGTCGGGATTGGTATACAGTTCGTTCAGGAAGCGCACCGCGGCTGCCTTGTGCTCGCTGAGCATGGGTACGCACCAGGTCATGCCGGTCACATTGCCCGTGGTAGCCCAGGCGTTGGGCACCAGCTGCGCCACATACAGCTCACGGCCATTGCCCTTCTCCTGCACGCTCTTGCCCACCTCTTCAGAGCAGTAGGTGCCAAAGGTGCCGAAGGCCTGTCCGTTGCTCAGATAAGCAAAGGCGCCGTCCTGAGCATTGATGGGATCCTTCATAAAGAAGCCCAGCTCGCTCCACTCCCTGGCATAGCCAAGCAGGCTGCGGAATTCCTCGGTTTCATAGTAATTGACCACTGTCAGGGGGTTCTCGCTATCCTCCAGCATCAGGCAGCCCAGGGGATCCTCCGTGCCCAGGAAATCCACGCCGCTGATGACCATGTAGCTGCCGCCGTTGCCATTGGCAATCATGGTCATGTCAGGATTGGCGGCCTTGACCACCTTCAGCGCCTCGATCAGGGACGCGAGGTCGGTAATGGCCTCAGGGTCAATGCCGCACTGGTCGGCCATGGCCTTGTCCATGAAGAACAGCTGGGCTGAGGAGAAAGCATCCACCTTGGGCGCACCGTAGATTTCCCCATCTATGCGGGCGCACTCGATGTATTCGCCCAGGCATTCCAGAATGCCTTGGCCCTCAGTCTCCAGCAGATCGGTGATAGGGCTGACGGAACCGTTATCCACCAGCACAGCCAGGCTTGGCATGAAGCAGGCGTTGAACAGGTCGATGCTGCCGTCGGTGAGCATCAGGTTAATCTGCGTTCC
>CAMDVP010000320.1 GCA_945877525.1 uncultured Clostridia bacterium
GATATTACGGGCTTTTTCGGGTGTTAGTCCACAAATAACAGCCTCATTTGCCATCAAAAAGTCACACTTGCCCTCAAGCGCGAAGTGATCGTTGTAGAAGCTGTTGGCGGCATCGCCCGACACAATCTTTGCGTTCAGGCCATGCACCGCCATGTTCATCAGGCACAGTCTGGCGTTGTACTCCACCTTCTCCTGCCCATAGAAGGTCATGGTCATATTGGCGTTTGCGCCATATTGCGCGATGAAATCGGCTGAAGAAACGAACATGCCGCCGCTGCCACAGGCCGGATCCAGCACCGTTCCACGCTTCGGCTCGATGATGTTCACAATCATCCGCACCAGCGATTTGGGCGTGAAGAACACGCCATCATCCGAGGCGACCGCCGGCGCAAACTTGTTGAGGAAGTACTCATAGATGCGACCGATGATGTCATCCTGAATGTCATTGAGTGCGCTGTTGTTGAAGATTCGCAGCAACTCCCGCAGCAGATCGTTCTTGAAGGAGGTGTACGTCTTGGGCAGCACACCCTGCAACTGTTGACTTTGCTGCTCCACCAGCGCCATGGCATGGTTGACCTTCTCGCCGACGTTGGCATCATCCGGGAGATTCAGCAGATACTCATACCGCGCCTCCTCTGGCAGAAAGAGTGCGCTCTTCTGCTGAAAGTCGATGGCCTCCACAGGCATAACGCGCCCGTTGCGGACAGGGCGATTCTTCAGAATCTCCCCCTCCACATATCGAAAACGGCTGTACGCATAACGCAGAAAGATCAGCCCCAGCACGGGCATGCAGTACTCCTGACTCGTCAGCTTCGATTCGGCACGAAGCAAATCAGCGGACTCCCAAAGCTCCGTCTCCAGTTTGCGAAGGTTTGTCATTTTGCCGGTTCCTCCTGTACAATTTCCATCATGTCGCCGACGTCCACCCTGAGCGCCCGGCAGATTTTGACCAGCACCTCCATGCTGACATAGCTGTTGTTCCCCAGCTTGGTGATGGTCGCGGGGCTCAGTCCGGCTATCTGCTGCAGATCCTTTTTCTTCATGTCCCGGTCGATCATCAGCTTGAATAGTTTCTTATAGGATACACCCGTACTCATTCGCGTTCCCTCTCTACATGGTGATAAATAGATTATAGCGAATTTCCTTCACATATGCAAGAGTAATATCGTCCTCATCCTACGATTCCATGTGAACGCATCAGATGTTCGTCATATCACAACCTGACATCCCCACACCTTTTCCCCAAACGCCTCCTCCTTTCTCGCTTTGTATGAATATTCCTTCGCATACAGACACTTTGCATTTTTGACAGAGTACGGCCTGAAGGCTGCCCGTCGTGCGCCGCAGTTCTCCAAGCGCTAATTCTATCATAAAAGTACCCGCTCCCCCGGAAACACTGCGTTTCCGGGGGCTTTTCTGTTGGCCCACGACACTGTTGGGGCGATGGTGGAGGTTGGTTTACAGCTGTGCAGTGTGCGGGAAACGAAAGGAGCATCATTGATTATTGGCTCCAAAGGTACGTTATGCATCGGCGATCCGGTTTGCTGCCGAATCCTGAAGAATATTGCATGGCATGGCAAAAAGTGATATAATTTCGAATATATCCTGGATGCTAACACACTGGCGGATGCGCCTGATTTTTTTGAGATTTCCTGCCAAGAGATCAACAAAAGGAGACCATGCCAATGAGTAAATTTGTCATTGCCTGCCCTGTCTGCAACAACTATGTCGAGGCCAATACCGGCTTTTTTGCCAGCAAGCATATCCGCTGCACCTGCGGCAATGTCATCAATGTCAAAACCGACCGCATGGCCACCCGGTTGTGCCCGTCCTGCGGAAATAACGTGGTTTACGATCAGGCTGAGGGGAAAAACGCCAAATGCCCCATTTGCCATGCGCAGCTGGTAACGGATGCCGATTTCCGCAACCTGGTGCATTTCCGCTGCGGCACCTGCGGATGCCAACTGCAGGCGGACAAGGCCGCAGTGTCTGTGATCTGCCCGATGTGTGATACGGCAATGGATGTGCAGGCTGAAATCAAGAAGGCCGAGGTGCGCGATGCCGGCATTCCTGCCGTGATTCACTACGAGGGTGATAACCAGACCTTCGTGTGGAAGCACCCGATGACGGATTTCGTAACAGGCAGCCAGCTGATTGTGCATGAGAGCCAGGAAGCAATCTTCCTGCGCAACGGCGAGGCCCTCGACAGCTTTGGCCCGGGGCGCTATACGCTGGAAACCGGCGTCCTTCCCAGGATGAACAGCCTGTACCCGCTGCCGGTGCAGGGTCAGCCCTTCCATGCGGAGGTGTACTTCGTCAACCTTGCCACGCAGATGGGCATCAAGTGGGGGACCAGCAGCAAGGTTGGCCTGTTCGATCCCGCCAGCGGCCTGCATGTGGAGCTGGGCGCCAGCGGCAGCTTCAACCTTCGCGTGACGGATGCCCGCCGCCTGCTCATCAAGCTGGTAGGCACCACCGGCGGCCTGACCCGCGGCGACCTGTTTGCCGAGGGCCCGGAAATCAGCATGAAGTCCGCCGGGGGCTACTTCCGCACCATGGTCATGAACAAGGTCAAGGCCAATCTGGCCAAAATCATCAAGGCGAACCGTATCAGCGTGCTGGAGCTGGATGAGCACATCGACCTCATCAGCCGGGGACTGCTGGAGGCGATCAACCCCGAGCTGGCCGAGTATGGCCTGGAGATGCCGGAGTTCTACGTCAGCAATATCGTTACTCCTGACGATGACCCCAACTTCCGCCGGATGAAGCAGCAGTATGCCGACCAGTATCTGAAGGTGCGGGAGGAAGAAATCAAGAAGGCTGAAGCCGAGGCTGCTTTTGAGCGCATGGCTGTGGAGGCCCAGACCGAGGAAAGTATGCTG
>CAMDVP010000321.1 GCA_945877525.1 uncultured Clostridia bacterium
ATTTCTCGCCGGAGGCGAGAAAGACCCGCCCCGCCGGGAAACCCGGCGGATACGAGTACAGTCAGAGGGACTGCGATCCCTCCGACACCGCCCAAAGTTTTTTTGACAGGCTGCGGCTCCCCGCTGAAAGGCGGGGAGCCTTTTTTCATATCTGGATTTCCCGACAAAAAAAAGCGGCCGAAGCCGCTTTCTGATACGCTGAAGCGCATCCCATTTGTGGAAAGGTTATTGCTCGGTCAATGCATACTGCAGTGCGGAATCGGCAACGCCCGTAGCTTCCATGCCAAGCGCCGTCTGCGCTGCCTTGATGGCCTCCGTCAGCTTGTTGCTGTACTTGCCATCCACCTTGCCGGTGTAGTACCCGCCGTCGGTCAGCGCCTGCTGCAGCCCCGCAATGTCATCCTTGGCGGATTTCTTGGTGATGTACGGCAGCACAGCGCGGCCGCAGTCGTCCAGGAAGAAGGGGTTGCTGCCCATCATCGCCATGGTAATCCCGTTGGAGAAGGGGGTAACTGACGTGTACGAAGGCCGAACCACCGTTTTGCCCTCCATATTTACAAAACCGTAGACGTCGTTCTTCATCACGCAGATCAGGCTCGGCGTGGAGTATGCGGCGTTCGCGTCGTCCCATTCCTCCGTGCCGATGCGCTGGCCCTCCCGGCTGAACAGCTGCGTTTTGCCGCTGCCCTTCACCAGATGGAAGGACTCGCCCTCGGGCTTTGTGAACATGTTCATGGAGATCGTTTTGCCGCTTTCGTCCTGGAATAGATACAGCATTCTGCCCGATTCAGGCATCTCAATGCTCATCAGGCTGCAGGCGTCGCCGTCGGCATACGCCGCTGCCTGCGCCTGCGTGGGAATGCTGCCATCCACAAGCATCACGGTTACGGCCCGGCCCTTCTCATTGGCAATCAGCATCGCATCATAGGTTTTGGCAGCATACCAGCTTCCGTCAGGGCCAATGGAGACCCCTTCAAAGGCCATCGGCAGCATTTCCCTGCCGGTCTGGTCAATCACGCCCGTGCAGAAGCCGTCGCTGGCCACATAAACCGGCCCACTGCCCATGATGTTGCTGTACCGTCCCTCCGGCAGCTGGAAGACGTTTTCCGCGTCAATCAGGTTGTAGCAGTCATCCTTCTTGACCACGGCCAGGCCATTGGCCCCAAAGTTGCCTGCGTACTGATATTCGCAGGGAATCACCAATTCGCCGCTGGTGTTGATAAAGCCGTAATTCGTCCCATCCTTAACCCTGGCGTATCCGTTTTCAAAGTTGGAAACACTCGTCCACTCCGGGGTGACCGCCAGCTGGCCGTTTTGATCAATGAAGCCCCAAAGCGGCTCACCGCTGCCGTTCTTCACCGCCACGGCAGCATAGCCGTTCCGGAAAGGCTCTGCACTGGCCCAGGTCATCTGCCCCAGCTGGTTTCCCTTCATGTCAATGAAATAGTAGGTGCTGCTGACGCCATTCAGCCAGTTTCCGTCGGAATCGCTGCACCTCATATAGTGCTTATTGGAACTTACATAGCCCGTGCCAACCACCGCGTATCCCTCGGAAAATCTGCCGGCATAGGTATACTCGTTTTTGTCCAGCAGCTTGCCGTTCTCCATCACATAATTATAGCCAATGCAATCAATACTCTTATCTTTGTTCTTGCGCCAGACACCCACGATTGCATAGTCGCCCTGCCAGTCGTTGAAGGAATAGTACCTGGACGAGGTGGACAACGGCTTGACAACCACCTTGCCCGTGGTATCAATAAACTGATCCAAAGCGTAGCCGCCCTTGGAAATCTGCACCACCGCGCGGCCGTTGCAAAAGGGTGACGCCGTGAGGAACTGAGCCTTGATGGCTATTTCGCCTGTGGCATCCAGATAACCATACTTGTTCTTGCTGTTTTTGAAGGCTACCCGTCCGTCGGAAAAGGCTGAACTGTATTGCTTGATCGTTTCGGCATTCGCCTGGCGCTGTACAGGCATGACAACCATAGATGCCAGCAGCATCAATGCAAGCAAAACCCTGGCCATGTTCTTCATATGATTCTGTTCCTTTCTTTCCAGGCTGTCCGTCAGCGAACAACGCCCTTTTTCAGAATGATGTTGGCATACTGCGCCGTTTCGCCAGTAGCCACGATGCAGCAGGCTTTCCTTGCCCGCTCGTAGAAGGCAAAGCGCTCCATCATGGTGGGCGTGGTCTGCGACTCTGTCTTCGCCGTGATGGCAGCATATTCCTCCCAGATCGTGGGCACAACCGTGTCACCCTCGCAGACCTCCATGAGCGCAAAGTGGTCAGGGTCGTACTGATCCAGGGGAATCAGCCGCAATATGCCCTCCAGCAGCCCCGGAATGCCCACGCCGTCCGCACGGATCACCTGCGGGCCCAGGTACGCGGCCGGAAAGTGCGCGTCCGCCAGAACAATTTCATCCCCATGGCCCATCTCGCACAGCACCTTGAGCAGCGCCGGGGAAATCAAGGGGCAAACTCCCTTCAGCATAAGGAAACCTCCTTTGTCATCTAATGCAACCACCCCGCCGCCACAGCGGCACACCGCGACCCCTGCAAGGGAAAATTCCAAGCTCCAACCCACTCAAATGGGTGTCGAGAGGGCCGATGGCCCTTCGCGGGGTTTCCAAAGGGGCAGCGCCCCTTTGAAAAGGCCCAGCCTCCTTCCCCGCCTCCGCAGCGGCACGCCACAAGCCCCGCGTCGCGGCGCGTCTGTCACGCGCCGTGACCCCTGCAAGGGAAAATCCCAAGCTCCAACCCAACCGAATGGGTGTCGAGAGGGCCGAAGGCCCTTCGCGGGGTTTCCAAAGGGGCAGCGCCCCTTTGAAAAGGCCCAGCCCCA
>CAMDVP010000322.1 GCA_945877525.1 uncultured Clostridia bacterium
GGGGCGCAAAACCTGCACCGCGCACCCGGCGCAGGTTATCCGTGGGCAGTGCGTTCAGCAGGCGCACCAGGCACCCCTCCGGCAGCCGCAGGCGCAATAGAGGCAGCTCTGCGCCGCGGCGATCCCGAAGGCTTGTCCCCCGCAGCGCCTCGGGACTGCCCTCATCGCACAGGCGGCAGGACGCATGCCCGCGGGTCAGGCCCAGATACGTCCGCGCAGGGCAGTGGTGCAAAAGCATCAACTGCGCATAGCCATAGGCAGGCACAACAATCGGCGGATGGCCCCGCAAAAGCGCGGCGGTCTCCTGCCCGGTCAGCTCCGGCGAGGCTGTCACAAACGCGCACCCCGCTTCATACAGCAGGGCTGCCGCCCGGCGGTTGGTCACCGGCACACCGGTTCCGGCGCCATAGGGCACGGGCCAATCCATCCCCAGCTGCCCCACGCTGCCCAGCACCACGCCCCCCAGCCTGTCCGCATAGGCGGAAACCAGGCGCCGCAGCATGTCCAGCGTGGCCTGTTCGCAGGCCATGGGCAGATGCAGCCAGCAGCCCTCCGGCAGCCTGTCCAGCCCGGCAGAAAGGGCTTCCTCCCGGAAGTCCTCCGGATACCAGCACAGACGAACGCCTTCAGCGCGGGCCGCCTCCAGCTGTGCCAGGGTGCGGCCAATCACCATGGGCGGCACACTGCCCTCCGGCAGGCATGCCTTCGGCTCAGGCTGCTCCCGCCCCGCCCCGTGGGCGAAATCCTCCGCTCGCTGCATCGCCAGTCGCTCCAGCGCTTCCCGCCGCAAGGCGTTGAGCTGGGACACAGGTACGAAGGCATTCTCTGTAACAACCGACATTTCCCGCAGGACAAAGGGCGTGTCGCCGGTTTTTTCCAGGCAGCGGCGCGCGTTCTCTGCCCCCATAGCCCGGGTTTTCGCAGGGGAAACCGTCTCTCCCATCACGAAAGCGGTGCTGATGCCATCGCCGGCCTTCAGCGTCAGGGAGCTTCCAGGCATAGCCGTCAGCGTCATATCCACGGGGATGGGCGGGACCGTCAGCGCCTGAGCCTCCGCAATTTGCCGGCTGTCCGTCAGGCGGAACACCGCATCTCCCGCGCTGACCCGCATGTCGGGCCGCAGGCGCAGCACGGCTATTTCTCCTGCCGGGGTTTCCTTCCCGGCATAGATCATCTCGCAGTCCTCGCTGCCGTGGCGGATCTGCAGCCCGTCGCCGTCATGCAGCGCGAGCGTCACCCGCAGCCGCGCCAAACGGCCGCTGACCGCCTCGATGCTGCCCATCGCCACGCCGCCGTGGTTCACCCGCTCCGGACAAATGACGCCTGCATCCTCCGCCCCCATGGCGTAGCCCCGCATGAAACCGCCCCGCTGGAAAATCTGCAGAAGATCGCGCTTTTCCTTCGGGTCAGCCTTGCGGAAATGCCCCGCGTCCATGGCGTCAATCGCCCGGCGGTAGCTGCCCGTCACCGCCGCCACATATTCAGGGCGCTTCAACCGCCCCTCAATTTTCACCGAGCATGCTCCCGCCGCCGCAAGCGCAGGCAGGTCGTCCCGCAGGCACACATCCCGGGGCGACAGCCACGCGGCGGTTTGTCCCCGGTAGGTATAGGGCAGGCGGCAGGGCTGAGCGCAGCGCCCGCGGTTGCCGCTGCGCTCTCCCAGCATGGAGGAAAACAGGCACTCTCCGCTGACCGCCACGCACTGCGCTCCGTGGCCAAATACTTCAATTTCAATGGGCTGACGGGCAGCCAGGGCGATTTCCTCAGCGGAGCATTCCCGGGCCAGCACGGCACGGGTCATGCCCATGCGGGCGCACCACGCCGCGCCGGAGGCATTGTGGATGGCCATCTGTGTGCTGGCATGGATGGGCAGGTCAGGGAAGCATGCCCTGGCCATGCGCACAACACCCAGATCCTGCACCAGCACCGCGTCCACCCGCAATTCGTTCAGCAGGCGCAGCAGGGCCTTGACCTCTTCCATCTCACTGTCCTTGATGAGGGTATTCACCGTCACATGGACGCGGACATGGTGCAGATGGGCAAAGGCCACCGCCTCCCGCAGCTGGGTTTCGTCAAAGTTGCCCGCGCCGGCCCGGGCGCTGAAGGCGGAGCAGCCCAAATAAACCGCCGTTGCGCCTGCGGCAATGGCTCGGTCAAGGGCCTGTGGGTTTCCTGCGGGTGCAAGGGTTTCCATGCCTGCGTCTCCTTCAGCGTCATCTTTCCTGCCGCAGGGTCATCAGCTCCCGGCGGAGGCGTGAATTTTCATCATGGGCGCGCATCAGCTCGTCGGCAATGTTCAGCGCTACCAGCACCGCCGCCTTGTCCGCCGGCAGATGTGCGGCCAGGGCGGCCTCGCTGATCTTGCGGTCAACGTAGGCAGCCACACGGCCGATGTATTCCGGCGAGTCGGAGGATACCAGCGTGTATTCCCGTCCCGCCACACGGACAGTGGTTTTCTGCTTTTCCATGCTCATCCCTCCAAAAGGGAATGGCGCAGGCGGCGATTTCCGCCATGCCCGCGCCATGCTGCCTTACATCTGATCAAAGGGATAGGTCTGCCCGAAGGTTTCCACGCGAATGGACTTCATGGTCTGGGGCTCCAGGGGCTTATCCATGCGGTCGCGCTTCACGCTGACGATGGCGTCGGCCACGCCCATGCCCTCCAGCACCTTGCCGAAGGCGGCGTACTGTCCGTCCAGATGGGGGCTGTCGCTGGTCATGATGAAAAACTGGCTGCCGGCGGAATCGGGCATCATGCTGCGGGCCATGCTCAGCACGCCATAGGTGTGCTTGAGGGGGTTGTTCACGCCGTTCATGGCAAATTCGCCC
>CAMDVP010000323.1 GCA_945877525.1 uncultured Clostridia bacterium
AACGAGTCAGCCGAAACGAGCGGCCTTTGGACGCGACGATTGAGGCTGCGGACGCCGCCGCAGCGGCAAGTCGCAGACCCCGCGTCGCGGCGCGCCTGTCGCGCGCCGTGACCCCTGCAAGGGGAAACCCCAAGTTCCAACCCACCCGCCTGGGTGTCGAGAGGGCCGAAGGCCCTTCGCGGGGTCCAGGGGCAGAGCCCCTGGCGGGGAATCCAAAGGGGCAGCGCCCCTTTGGCCAGGGGAGTTCAGAGGGGCTGGAAGCCCCTCTGGCGCTGCTCTCCCCAAAAGAAAGGAGGAAATCTGATGTTTAAGATTCAGACTCTGAATGCGATTTCGGATATTATTCATACGGAACTGTCGGCAGAGATGTATACGGTAGGCAAGGAGGAACCGGTGCCGGACGGTATTCTGGTTCGCTCTGCTGCTATGCACGATATGCCTTTGGGCGAAAATCTGCTGGCCATTGCCCGTGCCGGGGCAGGGGTGAACAACATTCCCATTGACCGCTGCTCCAGGCAGGGCATTGTGGTGTTCAACACCCCCGGTGCCAACGCCAACGCCGTGGCCGAGCTGGTGATGGCCGGACTGCTCATGGGCAGCCGCAACATTGCGGGGGGCATCGCCTGGGCTGCCGGACTCAAGGGTCAGGGCGCAGAGGTACCCAAGCTGGTGGAAAAGGGCAAGGGACAGTTTGTCGGCCCGGAACTTCGCGGCAAGACCCTGGGCGTTATCGGTTTGGGGGCTATCGGCGCCTTGGTGGCCAATGTGGCGGGCCGCGGCTTTGGCATGAAGGTCATCGGCTATGACCCGTTCATCTCCGTGGAAAACGCCTGGACGCTCTCCAGCACGGTGGGCCGCGCAGCCAATGAGGACGAGGTGCTGGCCCAGGCGGACTATGTCACCTACCACATTCCCCTCAACGATCAGACCAGAGGCTCCATCGATGCGGCGAAGATTGCCAAAATGAAGAAGGGCGCGCATCTGCTGAACTTCTCCAGGGCGGAACTGGTAAATGCCGACGACTGCAAGGCTGCCCTGGCTTCGGGACAGCTGAGCAGCTATGTAACCGACTTTCCCACCGAGGACATGCTTGGCGTGGATAAAGTGGTCTGCATTCCCCATTTGGGCGCTTCCACCCCGGAAAGCGAGGAAAACTGCGCGCGCATGGCTGCCGCGCAGCTGCGGGATTATCTCGAATACGGCTGCATCCGCAACAGCGTGAACCTGCCCCAGGTATCCCTCACGGCTCCCGAGACTGCCCGCGTGCTGGTGATTCATGAGAATATCCCCAATATGCTGGCGACCATTTCCACCTGCATCAGCCAGGACGGATTAAACATCGACACCATGATTAACAAGTCACGGAAGGAAATGGCCGTGACAGTGATGGAGCTGCCCGATCTGCCCAGCGAGGACGCGCTGGCAGCCATCCGCGCGCTGCCGGGCGTGATCCGGGTCAGAACCTTTATGCGCTGAAGCGTCGTCAAAGCGCTCACGGCAACCATGGATTGCGGCGCTTCCTGGAATAAAGACACCTGAATGCGCCGGCAGCCCGGAAGTGACAGCATAGAATAAGGCCGCGGCACCCTTCATCGGGGCCGCGGCCTTGCATATGGTCATTCGCTGTCAGATCAGATTTCCGGTTCCTCTGAGGGGGCTTCCTCGCTACCCAGATCCATGTCCAGGCTGGCGGAAGCGGCTTCCTGCATCGCGCGGGTGCGCTCTTCGTCCTCATCCACGGTGTTCTCGTCGGTTTCCTCTTCCTTGTCGGCCCGGGCCACGCCAATCACCTGGCTGCCCTCGGCCAGCTTCATCACGCGCACGCCCTGGGCGTTGCGGCCGCACAGGCGGATGTCCTCCACTCGGGTGCGGATGATGGTGCCGTCGTCGGTGATCAGCAGCAGATCCTCGTCAGGGTTCACCAGCAAGAGCGCGGTCAGGTCGCCGGTCTTGTCGGTCAGGTTCATGGCGCGGATGCCCTTGCCGTTGCGGCCCTGCTCGCGGTATTCGTCAGGGCTGGTGCGCTTGCCATAGCCCAGGGTGGTGATGGCCAGCACCTCGCTGCCGGCATTGAGAGGACACATGTCGATGATTTCGTCCCCATCGTCCAGCTTCATGGCGTGCACGCCCATGCTGGCGCGGCCCATGGGACGGATGTGCTTCTCATTGAAGCGAATGCACATGCCCTTGCGGGTACCCATCATGATTTCATCCTGCCCATCGGTCAACTCCACGCCCACCAGCTCGTCGTCCTCCTTGAGGACAATGGCGATCAGGCCGTTCTTGCGCAGGTTCTGGAACTCGCCAAAGGGGGTCTTCTTGATCATGCCGCCGCGGGTGGCCATGACCAGGTTATGTTCGCCGGTGGCGCCGGGCACGGGCACCATGGTGGTGACCTTCTCGCTGCCGGAGATTTGCAAAAGGTTCACCATCGCCGTGCCCCGTGCCTGACGGCCTGCCTCGGGAATCTGGTAGCACTTCAGGCGGTACACGCGGCCCAGGTTGGTAAAGAACATGATCTCGTCATGGGTAGAGACTACGCGCATCTGCACGGCGTAGTCCTCCTCCTTGGTGGTCATGCCGCTGACGCCCCGTCCGCCCCTGTGCTGGGCCCGGTAGGCGCTCTTGGTGATGCGCTTGATGTAGCCCTCATGGGTGAGGGTCACCACCATGTCCTCCTCCTGGATGAGATCCTCCACGTCGATCTCGCCCTCGATGGTGGTCAGCTCGGTGCGGCGGTCGTCGGCGAACTTGTCCCGGATGGCGGAAATCTCCGTCGTGATCACGTCCATCAGCAGCTTCTCGTCGCCCAGG
>CAMDVP010000324.1 GCA_945877525.1 uncultured Clostridia bacterium
ACACCCCATTCGTTAGTAGTATACCATACTGTCTAACAAATGGGGTGCTGTTCACTTCAACAAGCTGTGCCGGAATATCTATTTCCTTCCCATTGTTTATTCAGCCACGGCCGTGGCCATCATGTGGCGCATGTTCCTCAACTCCAACGTCGGTCTGCTGACCTACGCCCTGGAGCTCATTGGCATCAAGGGCATCAACTTTCTCAATACGCCGGGCGTGACGCTGGGCGTGCTGGTTTTCATTTCTGTATGGCGCTCCTTCGGCATTTCCACGGTGATTCTGCTCTCCGCTATGCAGAACGTGCCGACAGAGCTATATGAATCCGCACGGATAGACGGATGCTCGGAATTCAAGCAATTTTTCAAAATAACTCTGCCCGTCATCCGTCCCACAGTCACCTTTGTCTTTGTTACCAGGTTGATCGGTTCGCTGCAGGTGTTCGATTTGATCTTCACCACCACCACCGGCGGTCCCAATTTCACTACAGAGTCTCTGGTGTATTACATATACACCCGCGCATTCTCCACCACCAACAGGTTAGGCTACGCCTCGGCCATTTCGCTGGTGCTGTTCGCCATCATCCTTGTGTTCACCATTGTATTGTACACCTTCATGTTTTCCGACAGAGAGCAGCGGCAAGGGAGGCGGACGGCATGAAAACAAGAAAGGTAACGGTCTGGTCCTTCCTGCGGGTGCTGATTCTGGTGCTTGTGATGCTGGCCATCCTGATTCCGACCCTGTGGATGTTCCTCAGTGCATTCAAGCCGATGAAGGAGATCATCGCCTATCCTCCCAGGTTTTTCCCTGAGAAATGGACGTTTGGCAATTTCGAGAAGGTGTTTACCCGGATTGATCTGTCCAGATACATTGTCAACACCTGTATTTACGCGGTGGTATCCACGATTCTGTCCGTTTTCATCAACGCCCTGGCGGCCTATGGCTTTGCGCGCTTTGATTTCCCTGGGAAGCAGCCGCTGTTCTTCCTTGTGCTGGGAACGATGATGATTCCCTTCCAGGTGATTATGGTGCCGCTGTTTCTTGAGGTGTACCAGCTCGGCATGTTTGACTCCTATGCCGGACTGATCCTGCCCAAGCTCGCCATTGCCATGAGTATTTTCATGATGCGCGCTTCCTTTGAAACGCTGCCGGTCGAGCTTGAGGAGGCTGCGCGCATTGACGGCATGAAGGATTTTCAGATCTTCGCCCGCATCATGATCCCCCTGGTCAAGCCGACGCTGGTGACCATGATCGTGTTGAACGTAAACGGCGCATGGAACGACCTGCTGTGGCCCCTCCTGGTGACAAGCAGCGCCAAAATGCGCATGCTGGCCAATGGTCTGGCCCTGTTTGCAGGAAAGGATACCACCATGTACGGCGCTGCGTTTGCAGGCGCGGTGGTGTCCGTGGTGCCGATGATGCTGCTGTATATTTTCGGCTCCAGATACTTTGTGGAGGGCGTCGCTACCAGCGGCCTGAAGGGTTAATGTCAGCCAGGCGTGGCTGCACAAATAAAAGTATGGAGGGATCCAAAATAGCAACCAGGAAAACCGTTACCCTACTCCTCGCATTGGTCATGTGCATCAGCTGTATTGCCGTGCCTGCAGCGGCGGAAGGCCCTGTCACGGTCACCTTCTGGAACGGCTTCACAGGCAACGACGGAGAGCTCATCGTAGAGCTTGTGGAGCAGTTCAACCAGACGAACCCCTGGGACATCGCCGTGGAGCTGGACATCAACGCTTCCTTCCAGGATAAGTTCGTCACCGCCATGGCCTCCGATTCCGGCCCGGACATGATTATCCATGCCTCCTCCAGCCTGTACGATTACCAGGGACAGATTCTTTGTCTGGACGATTTGTGGGAAAATACGGCGCTGAAGCGCGAGGATTTCATCCCGACCTATCTGGATCTGTGTACGACAAATGAGGGCATGATGGGCTTCCCGATGCAGGCCCTTGTCAGCACCCTGTACTGGAACAAGGATCTGTTCGCCCAGGCCGTTCTTGACCCCGACACCCCGCCGGCTTCCTACGATGACTGGACAGAGATTGCCAAAAAGATCACCAACCCCGACAGGCACATCTACGGCTCCGGCCTGAGCTACAACGCCATCGGCCAGAACGCCAGTATCATGCAGATGTTCGGCGGACTGATGATCAGCCAGAACGAGGACGGCAGCTATCAGGCCAACTTCGAAAACAACGAGGGCTATCAGGAATTCCTGTCCTGGTTTAAAGCGCAGTATGATCTTGGCCTGAACCCTGTGGACGCGGACATCGTACCCATGTTCCTGGCCGGGCAAATCGGCATGTGCGTCGATTCCCCCGCGCTGATCACCGAGCTGGAAGCCTACGAGGTGAACTATGGCATTTCCACCCTTATTGAGAACGACAAGGGCGGAAAGATGGTGCCCTCCTTCCTCTCCTGTTTCATGATCACCCGCTGCGCCGATGATGCAAAGAAGTTGGCCTGTGAGCGCTTCCTGGAGTGGTGGTTTGCTGGCGACGGTCAGATGCCCATGGAGGAAACGGCTGTATACCGCTGGTCGAATGAGATGGGCTATCCTTCCTTCTATCAGCCCCTGAGCATGAGCGAGGCATACCAGCAGAACAAGAATGTCGCGGCGATCACAATCACCGATCCGGAGTATTGCTCCTATTCGCTTTGCCCGCCGTCCTTCCCGGCGCTGATGCCGCTCTATGGCGATTGCCTTGTACCCCTTTTCTCCAAGATGGTATTCACCGACGAAACGGTCACCCTGCTTACCGAGGCACAGACCGCCGCGCAGAAGATCATTGATTCCAT
>CAMDVP010000325.1 GCA_945877525.1 uncultured Clostridia bacterium
GAAAATTCCGCGAGTGTGCTGCTGTGCAGGGTGGAAAACTGATGTGTGGAGCTGGTGCTTGCAGCCGTCGGCGTTGTGAGCTATGAGTAGTAATACGCGTCGATTGCCGCGGATACCGGGGTGGTGGAGCAGGTCTACGTCCGTGCGGGGGACAGGGTACGGAAGGGGCAGGCCCTGTTCCGCATGAATGGCGAGGCGCAGGCCACGGCGGTATCGGCGGCGCTGATTTCCCGGGAGGGATACACACAGGCGGCTGTTTCCGCCGCGGGGCAGGCAGGACTGGCGGTGAACCTGAGCGGCACGGGGCAGCCCTCCGCAGCGTTGACAGAGGCAGGCGCGGCGCTGGAGTGCCTCACTGTCAGGGCAGCGTCAGACGGCGTGGTGCAGCAGGTCAGCGTCTGCGAGCATGGCGGAGCCATGGCGGGCAGCGCGGCGGTGCTGCTTAGCGGGGAAAAGCAGGCCATTTCGGTGAGCATGGTGCTGCGGGATGCGGAGAAAGTGCAGCGGGGGATGAAGGCACGGATACTGCGGGATGGTGAGACCGCCGCATGGGCCACAGTCAGCGACATCAGTCCGGCGCAGACCAGCACGGCCACCGGGCAGACGGTGTGCGAGGTGCGGCTGACGCCGGAGGAAAACCTGCCCCTGCCCCTGGGCGCGGCGGTGGAGGCGGAGGTCATCCTCTACGGGCAGGAGAGTATACCGGTGCTGCCGGTGGAAGCCGTGACGGAGGCAGGCACTGTCTGGTGGGCGGACGGGGGCCGCTGCTGGGAGATTCCGGTGGAGGTCGTCATGGCGGACGAGGTCAGCTGCTGGGTAAACCTGCCGGAGGGCATGACGGTGGTCTGCGGCGGGGAAGAGACGGTGCAGGGGCAGCGCATCAAGGAGATGAAGCCGTGAAGCTGAGGGATGCGGCGGGGCTTTCCGCCGATAACCTGCGCAAGAATCCCGTGCGGACGCTGCTGACCATCCTGGGGCTTGGGGTGGGCATCGGTGCGGTGCTGACGGTGCTGACCCTGGGCAGCGCGGGGGAAGAGCAGGTGGAGAACGAGATTGCCCGCCTGGGTGTGGACAAGGTGTGGATCACCCCACGGGACGAGAGCGGGGCTTTGGACGCGCAGTCAGGGGAGAAGGCTGCTGCTGCCACAGGCTCGTCTGCCTGCGCCGGGGCCTATACCCTGAGCGTCGTGTCCCTGGGGGAGCATGCCGTGCCCGCGCAGGTGGCCGGTTTTGACGAAGGCATGGAAGCGGTGCACGATCCAATGCTGCGTCAGGGAAGGCTGTTCACAGCGAGGGAATACCGGGGCGAGCCGGTGGCGCTGATGGACGGGGCGCTGGAGGAAGCCCTGGACGGCGACGTGGTGGGTCGCCGGGTGGATGCGGGCAGCCGCAGGGTGCGGGTTGTCGGCGTGGTGGAGGGCCTGCAGGGATCGGTAGCCGGCGCGTCGAATGGTATGCTGATCCTGCCCCTTGCTACCTTCCTGGATACCTATGCCGCCTGCGGGGTTAGCGAGGTTACGGTGGGCGTACCCCGGGGCGGAAGAGCCGAACAGGTGGGTGAAGCAGCAGCGGCGGCGCTCTCCGGCACGGGGGGCAGTCTGCGCGTGTCCTCGCTTCAGGAAGAAATCGACGCCGCGCGCTCGGTGATCCGCATCTTTGTGATGGTGCTGGCCTGCGTAGCGGCGGTGTGCATGCTGACAGGGGGTATTGGGGTGATGAACATCCTGCTGGTCAGCGTGCGGGAGCGTCGGCGGGAAATCGGGCTGATAAAGGCCATCGGCGGCACGGCACGGCAGGTGGGCATGCTTTTTCTGATGGAGGCTGTGTGTTACGCGCTGCTGGGCGGGCTGCTGGGCATTCTGCTCGGCATGGGGATGATTCGCGTATTCGGCGCGTGGATTGGCCTGAATGCGTTTCTGCGGGCAGACACGGCGGTGCCTGCAGTGCTTGCGGCAGGGGGACTGGGGATTGTGTTTGGCGTGGCGCCTGCGCTTCGGGCAGCCGGCATGCAGCCTGTGGAGGCATTGCGGGAGGAATAGCGCAGGGCGAATCATGGCGAATTCGGTAGCACGGCGTCCGTAGCGTACATTGTGAACAAAGAAAATGCAAAATGCTTGTCACTTCGGCCGATTCCCTTTTTGGCTGGAAATCGGTATAATAACGGTAGTCAAAGGGCACAGCACAGGCTTGCTGAGCCGGACATTCAGAGGAGGAAAAGCATTATGGCAAGCGTATCCCTGCAGCACATCTACAAGGTGTATCAAGGCGGCGTGACCGCAGTGAGCGACTTCTGCCTGGACATTCAGGACAAGGAGTTCATCGTTCTGGTCGGACCTTCCGGCTGCGGCAAGTCCACCACCCTGCGTATGGTGGCCGGTCTGGAGGAAATCTCCGACGGCGAGCTGTACATTGGCGACAAGCTGGTGAACGACGTGGCCCCCAAGGACCGCGACATCGCCATGGTGTTCCAGAACTACGCTCTGTATCCCCACATGACCGTGTATGACAACATGGCCTTCGGCCTGAAGCTGCGCAAGACCCCCAAGGACGAGATCAAGCGCCGCGTGGAAGAAGCCGCCAAGATCCTGGACATCGCTCACCTGCTCAACCGTAAGCCCAAGGCTCTGTCCGGCGGCCAGCGTCAGCGTGTTGCCCTCGGCCGCGCCATCGTTCGCGAGCCGAAGGTCTTCCTGATGGACGAACCTCTGTCCAACCTCGACGCCAAGCTGCGCGTCGCGATGCGTACCGAGATCACCAAGCTGCATCAGCGCCTGCAGACGACCTTCATCTAC
>CAMDVP010000326.1 GCA_945877525.1 uncultured Clostridia bacterium
CCTCGGCGTCCTTTTCCTCCAGGTAGTGGCAGTCATTGGTGGCCACCAGCGGCACATCCATTTCCCGGGCCAGCTGAATCAGCCGGGGCAGCACCAGCTTCTCATCGCGGATGCCGTGATCCATAATTTCGATATAGAAATTCTGCTCGCCAAAGATATCCTGCATTTCCCGCACATAGGCCCGGGCGTCGTCCCAGCGCTCCTGCAAAAGCAGCTTGGGCAGGTCGCCAGACAGACATGCAGACAGGCAAATCAGCCCCTCGTGATGCTCGCGGATCAGGTTGTAATCCACCCTGGGGCGGTAATAATAGCCCGTCAGGAAACCCTCGGAGCTCAGGCGCATCAGGTTCTGATAGCCCTGGTTGTTCTCGCACAGGAGAATGAGGTGGCTGTAATCGCGGCCCGCGGCGGTTTTGTCCAGGCGGTTGCGGCAGACGTACACTTCGCAGCCGATAATGGGCTTGATGCCCGCGTCCTTCATGGCGGTATAGAAGTCAATGGCGCCGTACATCACGCCGTGATCGGTGACGGCGCACTTGTCCATGCCCAGCTCCTTCACCCGCTGCACCAGGCGGGGAATGCGGCATGCGCCGTCCAGCAGGCTGTATTCCGTGTGCAGGTGCAAATGCGTAAAGCTCATGCCATCCTCCATCAAAAAGCTTCCTGCCGATTATACCATATTTCGCGGCGAAAGAAAACGGCCCGGCGCGAAAGTTTCACGTCCGGGCAGGAAATCATTCATTCATCAGGCTCTGCGCTGTCGAGGGTCAGGTATTCGTTCAGAATATAGGCCCGGTAGCCGCCCACGTCGATTTCGACCCAGCGGTCTGACTGGCTGAACACCATCACGGGGGTGCCGGCGATGAAATCGGTCAGGATGCGGCTGCCGTTTTTGCCGATCTGGCGGATGTTGACGGTATTTTTGCTGTTCAGCCTTCCGCGAAAGCTGATCCAGCCGGGTATGGGCGCGCTTTCGCCCTCCTTCACGCCGCCTACGGGCAGGAAGGTCAGGGAACTGTTGCGGATGTAGCCCACCAGTCCGTCGCAGTACACCCTTGTGTAGCTTTTTCCCACGGACAGCACCAGCGCGATGCGGTTGGTCTGGCATTTTTGCAGTACCTGTCCCCTGGACGAGGCTTTTGCACGCAGGGCCGCCTCGCCGCCCCTGGGCGCGGTAATGACGGCCAGCTGCTTGTCCTCCGGGGCGGTGGAGCCCCAGCGCAGGCTGGCAGTGGGAACGGTCATCTTCTCACCGCCTACCTGGATTTCCGATACTGCCGTACCCAGGGTCAGGAGGGTGACGGCCTGTTCCGTGCCGTCCTCATCCGTCAGGGTCAGCGTCATGGTTCCTGCGGACTGCGGGTCTGTCCAGCTGCTGCTGCCGGAGCCTTCACCCTCGCCGCTGTTGCCCTCGCCCGTCAGAGCCGCGAGCACGATATCGACCTCCTCCTCAGAATATCGGATCATAATGCTGCGGCGAAGAAGCGCGTCGTTGGAGATAACATGGGAGGGCAGCTCGTAGGTCTTGCCGTTGGAACCGGTGACGCTTTTGGCAGTGCTGATGACAACGGAGGAATCCACATAGCCGTAGCGCCTGCTGCCCTTCCAATAGGCGACCTCCATCTTGTCTCCGGCGCGCTCGCCTGTAGGCATAACCCGGATGGGGCTGGCAATGGTGTCGATGGGTGTGAACACATAGGTCAGGTCGGTGCCGGTGGCCAGATCCTCGGTGCCGTCGGCGATTTCCTGAATGGACAGCTCATAGATAGGCACCGAATCCTGAATGAGGTACAGGCAATACAGATCCCAGGATTCGGCGCTGGTGATCTCTGCAGCCTGTGCCCCGGCGGGAAGCATCAGGACAAGCAGCGCCATTGCGCACAGCAGGGACAGAAGCCGTTTCATGACGGAGCCTCCTTTTTCTCAAATATATTTCAATTTTATGACAAAGTGTTTCATTTGTCAAGCGCAAGGGAAGGACGGGCGAATGAATTTCTTTGGAAAAAGGCATGAAAAGAGGCGGATCGGGCTTGACTTTTTCCAACAAATATCGTATGATAGTCGATGGCATCAATAACTCCGCTAGCCCCGGTAGCTATTGAACAAGGCGGACGCATGCGACCATCATGCCGAAGCAAACCACCTTCAACCACCTTTTTGAGGAGGAAACACCTTTGAAGACGTTTATGCCGAAAGCTGCCGACATCACCCGCAAGTGGTATGTTGTCGATGCTGAGGGTCAGGTCTTTGGCCGTGTTGCCAGCCAGGTTGCGAGCATCCTGCGCGGCAAGAACAAGCCGATCTACACCCCCAATGTGGATACCGGTGACTATGTCATCATCATCAATGCCGACAAGATCGTCATGACCGGCAAGAAGCTGGATCAGAAGATCTACTACCATCACACTGGCTATGTCGGCGGCCTGAAGGAAACCAAGTACCGCAAGCTGCTGGCTGAAAAGCCCGAGTTCGCCATTCGCCGCGCTGTCGTGGGCATGCTGCCCAAGGGTCCCCTGGGCCGCCAGATGGCCAAGAAGCTGAAGGTGTACGCCGGCCCCAACCACGACCACGCCGCTCAGAACCCCGAAAAGCTCGAGCTGGTGTAAACTGCGGAAAGGAGTAAAGTGAAATGGCGAAGGTAGATTACAGCGCTGTTGGCCGCCGCAAGAAGGCTGTTGCCCGCGTCCGCCTGGTGGCTGGCGACGGCAAGGTGACCATCAACAAGCGTGATATTGACAATTACTTTGGTCTGGAGACCCTCAAGATG
>CAMDVP010000327.1 GCA_945877525.1 uncultured Clostridia bacterium
GACGGCAGATTTACAGTCTGCTCCCTTTGGCCACTCGGGAACCTACCCATATGAAGTTTCCCTTTATCCAAGGGATGGAGCTGGCGATGGGACTCGAACCCGCAACCTGCTGATTACAAATCAGCTGCTCTGCCAATTGAGCTACGCCAGCACGAAGCTCGCTGTTACAAGTCCCAGGAGAAATAGTGGCGACCCGGAAGGGGCTCGAACCCTCGACCTCCAACGTGACAGGCTGGCGCTCTAACCAACTGAGCTACCGGGCCACTAAAGTGGGCCTTCAGGGACTCGAACCCGGGACCAACCGGTTATGAGCCGGCCGCTCTAACCAACTGAGCTAAAGGCCCATGCCGCAACAAGAAGAGAAAATGGTGACCCCGTCGGGATTCGAACCCGAGTAGCCGCCGTGAAAGGGCGGTGTCTTAGGCCTCTTGACCACGGGGCCACGTTCCGTGAAGTGAAGGTCTGGTGTCGGGGTGAAGGGATTCGAACCCCCGGCCCCATGCTCCCAAAGCACGTGCGCTACCAGACTGCGCTACACCCCGGACTTTTCATCTCCCGTGAGGTCTTATCCCGCAGGCGACGAATAGTATGATACACGATTCTGTCCGATTTGTCAACAGGTTTTTCAAAAAAATGTTGCCACGAGATTTCGTATTGGAATGCGGTACTGCATTTGAAGACATTTGTCTGAAAAACTGAGCAAAAGAGAAAAGCAGTTATGTGCCTGGGGGAGTTCCCTCGGGCCATAACTGCTGCGATGGGTCGCCCTTTCAGCAGCTTCCATAGGAAGACGGCATCAGAAGCATGGACTTACTTCTTCAGTTCGCTGGTGCAATGCGGGCAGCGGGTGGCCTCCAGCGGGATTTCGCTCAGGCAGTAGGGGCACTTCTTGGTAGTGGGGGCGGGGGCTTCCTTCTTCTTACCGATGGTCAGCAGCTTGTTGATGGAACGAATCAGGCAGAACAGCACGAAGGCCGTGATGAGGAAGTTGATCACGGTGGTCAGGAAGGAAGAGGCAGCTGCGCCAAGGGTCCAGGCCACGCCGTTCTCGTCCACTCCGGGGCCGCCGGTCATGATCAGGCTCAGCAGGGGGGTGATGAAGTTGCTGGTCAGGGAAGTCACAATGCCGGTGAACGCGCCGCCGATAATCACGCCGACCGCCATATCCAGCACGTTGCCGCGCAGGGCGAATTTTTTGAAATCCTCCAGGAATTTTTTCATGGGTTCATCCTCCTTTTATGGAAACATCTGTGGGATGTCTAAGTATAGCACATGCCTTTGCCTGCTTCAAGTATCCGACGGCGGAGTATGGCGCTTTTTTCTGCTTTTTGGAGAATTGACAGGGCGTAGCGAAGCTGATACAATATAAATGAACATGTTCATTTATTGGGGGGTGATGACTTGCGCCGCAAAAACGACGCGCTGCAGGAAAGGCTGCTGGCCTGTGCGCAGCAGCTGACCGAGGAGGGCGGCGTCCAGGCGGTGAGCATGCGTGCGCTGGCCGTTCGGGCTGGGGTGGCTACGGGCACGGTGTACAACTACTTTGCCAATAAGGACGAGCTGCTCCTGGCGCTGACGGAGCATGCATGGCGCGAGGCGCTGGAGGAGATGGCCCGCCGCGACTGCCCCGGGGATTTCTGCACGCAGCTTTCATGGATCATCGCCTTCTTGCGGGAGCGGATGAACGGGCCTGCGGGCCGGCTGATGAGCAGCCTGGGGAAGGCGGAAGACGCGGGGCTTGCCCGCATGTCCAGCATGCAGGCGGCGCTGGCGGAGAATCTGGCCAGACGCATGGCGGATGATCCGCGCATCCGGCCGGATGCGTTTCGGGGCGAATTGACGAGGGATGCTTTTGCCTGCTTCCTGGTGCAAAACCTGCCGCCGCTTTTGCGCCCAAGGGGCGAATCCCCCGCGATGCTGCTGTGCGTGGCGCGGCGGGTGCTGTACGAACCGTAAGGGAGGAATCATGGATGGCTCAGGCTATTGCGGAAACCCTGTTTGATCTGGTATACCTGTCCTTTGCCCTGACGGCGGGCATCATCATGCTTCGCCGGGGTCAATCGTCCCTGGTGAAAAGGGCGGGACTTATGTCCGTGCTGCTGGGGGCGGGGGACGCCTTCCACCTGCTGCCCCGGTGCTATGCCCTGTGGACAACGGGGCTGGAGGCCCACGCCGCTGCCCTGGGAGCAGGCAAGTTTATCACCTCCATCACCATGACGGCGTTCTATCTGCTTTTGTACTTTGTATGGCGGGAGCGCTACCAGGTGAAGGAACGGAAGGAACTGACGTGGGTGATGGCCGGACTGTGCGCGCTGCGCATCGCCCTGTGCCTGCTGCCGCAGAACCTGTGGCTCTCGGCCGACCCGCCGCTGACCTTCGGTATTCTGCGGAACATTCCCTTTGCAGCCATGGGCGTAATCATCATCATCCTGTTTGCGCAGGAGGGCCAGAAGGCTGCCGACCCGGTGTTCCGGTTCATGCCCCTGGCGGTAACCCTGTCCTTTGCCTTCTACCTGCCGGTGGTGCTCTTCAGCGGCAGGTATCCGCTGGTGGGCATGCTGATGATCCCCAAGACACTGGCCTATGTGTGGGTGGTATGGATGTGCTGGCGGCTGTACCGTCAGGAAGCGCCAAAGAAGCGAAAGGAGTGACTTCTTCATGATTCGCCGCTATGTGAATCTGTCCTTTATCTATGCCCTGCTGGGGATGGCCGCGGGGGTGTTTTACCGGGAGTATACCAAATTCAGCGGCTTTGCCGGACAGA
>CAMDVP010000328.1 GCA_945877525.1 uncultured Clostridia bacterium
GCTACTTGCCCTCATCGCGGCGCTGCTTCTTTTGCCCTGCATAGCGCTGGCCTCGTCCCGGGTTATCGACGACGCTGGACTGTTCAGTGAGAGCGAAATCGCCCAGATGGAGGAGTTGATTGCCTCCATGCGGGAAGCATACCAGATGGATGTGGTGGTGCTGACCAGCGAGGATGCGGGCTATAAGGACTCCCAGGACTTTGCCGACCTGTACTATGAAAACCACGGCTATGGCATAGGCGACGACGACGCTGGACTTCTGTACCTGATTGATATGCGCAACCGGGTACCCTGCATCAGTACCACGGGCACCATGGCGGACTATATCACCGACAGCCGCCTGGAGGAGCTGTTCGACTGCAGCTATGACCAGCTGAAAGCAGGGCAGTACGGCCAGTCCACCCTGACGCTGCTGCGGAAGCTGGAAAGCTTTCTCAGGGCAGGCCGGCAGGAGGGCTCCTTCCGCTACGACAGGGAAACGGGCAAGCGTCTTTCCGGCGTCTATAACCCGCTGACAGGTGGGGAAACCCTGGCTGCGCTGGCGGCAGGGCTGGCGGTGGCTTTCATCCTGTACAAGTCCATTACCGCCCGATACAGCCTCAAGGGAGGTACCTATCGCTACAACCTGGCGGCGAATGGCTCCTGCAGGCTGACCCGCAATGATGAAACCTTCCTGCGCCAGAGTGTGTCCGTAGTTCGGCACGACACCAATCCCGGCGGCGGCGGGGGCGGACACTCCGGCGGCGGCGGAAGCGCCATGCACACCTCCTCCAGCGGCACGTCCCATGGCGGTGGCGTGGGCAAGGGCTTCTGATCAGGCATAACCCGCGGCTCCTTTGCATAGAATGACGCTATGTCAGACCTGCAAAGGAGCTGTTTTTCATGGTGGAAAACGTTATCATCATGGCAGGCGGGGAGGGGCGGCGCTTGCGTCCGCTGACCGAGACGCTGCCAAAGCCCCTCATGCCTCTGCTGGATGAGCCCGTAGTAGGCATGACGCTGCGTCTTTTGCGGCGGCACGGTGTTCGCCGGGCCACACTGACGGTGTGTTACCGTGCGGAAGACATTCGTCATGCCCTGGGAGACGGCTCGGCTTATGGCATGGCGCTGCGCTATGAGGTGGAGGAAACGCCCCGGGGTACAGCGGGCAGTGTGCGGGACGCGGCCCAGAAGATGGAAGACACCGTACTGGTGCTCAGCGGCGACGGGCTGACAGACGCTGATCTGACGGCTCTGTGGGAGCGCCACAGGGCAGGCGGCGCGGAGGCCAGCCTTGTGGTCAAGCGGGTGGAGAATCCCGGAGAATACGGCGTATGCGAAACGGATGCGGACGGGCGCATTCTACGCTTTGCGGAAAAGCCGGGCAAAGACGCCAGACCGGGGAGCCTGGTCAACACAGGCATCTATTTTCTGGAGCGGAGCGCACTTGAGCGCATTCCGACGGACGAGCCCTATGACATCGGCCGCGATCTGTTTCCGGCCATGCTGGCTGCAGGCGCGAAGCTGCAGGCCCTTGAGACAGATGCGTACTGGTGCGACATCGGAAACCCGGCGGCCTATGCCCGGGCGCAGGGCGATCTGCTGGCCGGGCGGGTAGCGCTGCCCGTACCGGGGCTTCGCCAGGGCGGAGCTATCCTGGGCAGGGGATGCAGCCTGGCTCCCGGCGTACGTATTGAGGGGCGGTGCTATGTGGGCAGCTTTGCCCGGGTAGACGGCGGTACGGTGCTGGGGGCCGGCACGGTGATTGGCAGCGGCGCCACGGTGGGGCGGAACGTTCATCTGGAAAACGCCTGCCTGTGGGCAGGGGTACAGGTGGACGGCGGAGCGATTCTCAAAAACGTTGTGGTGATTCCGCAGACGGGACACCGCGCGCTTCAGAGAATGGTTTCCACCGGCGGCAAAAATTGATGTTTGCGCCCACTTGACAGCACAGGCGGAAGCGCCTATAATGATGCTTAGAGCTCCTGGGGTGTGCGACAGCGCCCTGATTGTTCCCCGACATTTCATAAATGGAGCCCGGGTCCAAGTTTCGCAATGTCATGCCCCCGTCTTTCAGACGCCAGGGGACGGCAGAGGCAAACGGCAGGGCACCAGCCTGCTTAGACGAGCGGGTGAGAATACGGGGTGCATCGGCATTCTGGGGCAAGAAGTGGCTTCGGCCACTTTTTTTCTTTCGCGCTTTGGCCCTTGACAATCCCGCGGCCCATTGGCTATAATATCACCAATGGCTTTGATGGAAAGAGTACCGCCCCGGAAGCGCAAAGCGAGCTGCGTTTGGTGCAAGGCAGCCGCGGAACAGGCGGGAACATGGCTCCGGAGCTTCGCGGCTGAGGGTGCGCCTTAGGCTGCGACGGGTCGCGCCGTTATGCGTAGGATGAGTGAGAAATCAGGGTGGCAACGCGGATTGATAACAGGTCCGCCCCTATTGCAAAAAGGGGACGGGCCTTTTGCTTTGCCCGTCCGGAAAAAAGGAGGAACCCCATACATGTGCCAGGAATGTAAAAAGCCCTTCTACATCACAACCCCCATCTACTATCCCAGCGACAACCTGCACATCGGTCACGCCTACTGCTCCACGGCGGCGGATTCCATGGCCCGCTTCAAGAAGCTTACCGGCTACGACGTGCATTTTCTCACCGGCACCGATGAGCACGGCCAGAAGATTGAGCGCAAGGCCCGCGACAAGGGCGTGACTCCGCAGGAATATGTCGATCATATTGTTGCCGGTATCAAGGATC
>CAMDVP010000329.1 GCA_945877525.1 uncultured Clostridia bacterium
TGACCAGGGACGAGCTGCGCAGCCGCTTCGGCATGGTGCTGCAGGACACCTGGCTGACCCAGGCCACCGTGGCGGAGAACATCGCCTACGGCAAGCCTGACGCCACCCGGGAGGAAATTGTCGTCGCGGCCAGGGCAGCCTATGCCCATGGCTTCATCACCCGATTGAAGGACGGGTATGACACCGTGCTCACCGAACAGGGCGCGAACCTGTCCCAGGGGCAGAAGCAGCTGCTGTGTATTGCCCGGGTGATGCTGATGAACCCCTCTATGCTGATCCTGGACGAGGCCACCAGCAACATTGACACCCGCACCGAGCTGAACGTGCAGCGCGCCTTCGCCGCCATGGTGAAGGGCCGCACCAGCTTTGTGGTGGCCCATCGTCTGTCCACCATCCGGGAGAGCGACGTGATCCTGGTCATGCGGGAGGGTCATGTGGTGGAGCAGGGAAGCCACGAGGAACTGCTGGAAAGGGGCGGCTTCTACAAAACGCTGTACGACAGCCAGTTTGCCAAGGCTGAATAATCATCTGCGCGTATGCGACGGAAAGAGGTGCCTACGATGGAAACGACCTGCTTTGAAAACCGCGAGCTTTCATGGCTGCGCTTCAACGAGCGCGTGCTGGAGGAGGCGGAGGATCAGCGTGTGCCCCTGTGCGAGCGGCTGTCCTTCCTTTCGATCTTCCAGAGCAACCTGGACGAGTTCTTCATGGTGCGTATTGGCAGTCTGCATGATCAGATGCTGCTGGATCGGGAAAGCCGGGACAACAAGACCTACATGACGCCGGGTGAACAGATCGACGCTGCACTGGAGCGCATCCGCAGCCTGTGCCACCGCCGGGACAAGGCCTACGCCAATTTGCTGGACAAGCTGGAGGAGCAGGGCATTTCCATCGTGAACTTCCGCTCTATCAGCAAGGAGTCGGAGAAATATCTGGAGGACATGTTCAGACGGGACTTCCAGCCCTTCCTGTCCACCTTCATTGTTGGGAAGAAGCAGTCCTTCCCCTTCCTGAAGAACAAGGACATCTATGCCGTTGCGGTGCTGAGCACCAAGGCGGAAAAGCAGAAGATCGGCATTGTGCCCTGCGGGGGCAATGTGTTTCCCCGGCTGATTGCCATTCCCGAACGCACGGGGTGCTTCATGCTGGCGGAGGAACTGATCCTGCACTATCTGCCGTTGCTGTTTCCCGGCTACCGCGTGGCCAGCAAAACCCTGGCGCGCATCACCCGTAACGCTGACATTGACGCGGACAGCATCTATGACGAGGATCTGAACTACCGCGACCACATGGCCGAGGTGGTGAAGCTGCGGCAAAAGCTCTGCCCCGTCCGGCTGGAGCTGAGCCGGCAGATTGACGTTGCGATTATTGAGAAGCTGTGTTCGCTGTTGAAGCTGGACATGGACCGGGTGTACGAGTACGACACGCCCCTGGATGTATCGTTCCTCTTTGGCATCCAGGATCACCTGCGCAGCCATGCCGAGCTGTTCTACGCGCCGAGACATCCCCAGTCCACCCCGGCGCTGTTGGAGAGCAGGCCGGTGATGGAGCAGGTGCTGGAGAAGGATGTGCTACTGCACTATCCCTATCAGAGCATCCGCCCCTTCCTGCGCATGCTGTCTGAGGCGGCCCACGATCCGAAGGTGGTGTCTATCCGCATGACGCTCTACCGCCTGGCCCGGGACAGCAAGGTGGTGGAAAGCCTGGTGGAGGCTGCCGAAAACGGCAAGCAGGTGGACGTGCTGGTGGAACTGAAGGCCCGCTTCGACGAGGAGAACAATATCGAATGGAGCCGCCGCCTGGAACGCGCCGGCTGCCATGTGATCTACGGTATCGAGCACATGAAGGTGCATAGCAAACTGTGCCTCATCACCCGCAAAACTGAGGATGGTGTGGAGTATATCACGCAAATCGGCACGGGAAATTACAATGAAAAAACCAGCCGCCTGTACACCGACCTGAGCTACATCACTTCCCGCAGGGAAATCGGCGAAGAGGCCGCCGCGGTGTTCCAGGCGCTGACCCTGGGCGAAACGGTGGATCATGTGCAGCACCTGCTGGTAGCGCCGCACTGCCTGCAGAACAAGCTGCTGGATATGATTGACGGCGAAATGCGCAAGGGCAGCGAAGGACACATCCGCCTGAAGCTGAACAGCCTGACCGACAAGACCCTGATGAACAAGCTGGTGGAGGCCAGCCAGGCGGGGGTCAGGATAGATATGGTGGTGCGCGGCATCTGCTGCCTGCGGGGCGGCGTGCCGGGAATGACGGAAAACATCCATATTGTCAGCATTGTGGGGCGCTTCCTGGAACACAGCCGAATCTATATCTTCGGCGACGGGAATACGGCCCGGTACTACATTTCCAGCGCCGACTGGATGACCCGCAACACCCTGCGCAGGGTGGAGGTAGCCTGCCCCATTCTGGACGGGGCGCTGCAAAAGCGCCTGGAAGAGATTTTCGACGTGCTGTGGCGGGACAACGTGCAGGCGCGGGATCAGCAGCCGGACGGCAGCTATACCCGGCGCTTCCCAGGGCTGGAAAGCCCGCTGTCCAGCCAGAACTGGCTTTATGACGACGCCTATCGCCGCGCGGCCGGAGAGACCGAGGCATAAAGAATTTCCCCTCGGGCTGCAAGGCCCGAGGAGATTAATTCTGTCATACTGCGCTGCAATAAAAAACATAGCAGTTAGGGGACGGCCCCCGAAGGTTTCCAAAGGGCGACCGGAAAGCCCT
>CAMDVP010000330.1 GCA_945877525.1 uncultured Clostridia bacterium
AAAGCCCTCTGCTCGCCTCCGCAGAGGCGAAATCCTTTTGCCACATACGAAAGAGATGATTTGGAAACAGATTAGTATGAGAAGCCAACCAAAGGATATACTGTCCGATGGGTTCCGGGGAAAAAAGAAAGATTGCATTGCGCATGAAAAGGGGCTGACCATCAAAGGACAGCCCCCTTAGCTTTGTGGGAAGAGCCGCAGCAAACCCTGCAATCTCCTTCGCAGGGGCATGACGTTCAGTGGCCGTAGGCGGTTTTCAGGCTGAAGGGAATACCCCACATGTAGTAGGTGATGTTCAGCTCCCGCACCGAGTGCATGTTCACATCGGTGAGGATGGTGGCGGTAATGTCGCCGGTGGAGCGGGCGGGCAGGGCGCGGGCGGTGTCATCACCAATCTGCAGCACGTCTCCCTCCATGGGGGTTACCTGTACCTCCACCATGTCCGCGGTAACGAAGCAGTTGTTCCTCAGCCGCACGGTGTAGGTGTAAAACTGATAGTTTTCCATACTGCCGAGGGGCGCGGAGGTATAGGCGGTACCCAGCACCTGCCGGTTTTCCACCTGCCGGGCCAGCTCTTCAAACAGCGCGGGCTGGGTGGATGCCTCCACCGCCGTCACGCCCACGGCCTGCACGGTTACGTTGGCCGTCAGATACAGATAGCCCACGCCCACCAGGCTGGCAATCAGCACAAGAACCATGAAGATGGCTGCGTATTTCAATGGCGTGTCTCCTTGACTGCGTTATTCGATCTGCTGAAGGATGCGGCTCAGCTCGGTAATCATCTCCGTATCCTTCAGGCTGAACTTGAATTCCACCCGGCGGGATTTGTCCTGATTGACGGTGCCGTCGGCGTTGTAGACGGGGGAATTGTAGCTTTTGCCCTTGGGTACGATCAGGGTGCGCAAAAGCTCGCGCTGCTCCTGGGTAAGGGACGAGGTGGTAAGGCAGTAGTTCACCACCGTCTGGGCGCGGTTCTGGCTCAGGGCAAGGTTGGTCATGTATTCACCCACGGTGTCGGTGTGTCCCTCGATGATGATTTCGCCCAGGTAGTCCCGATACTGATCGCTGAGCAGCACGCTCATGTACGCAGGCAGGAAACGGTCCAGCATGGCCTTGCCCTCGGCGGACAGGGTGTAGGAGTTGAACTCGAAGAACACCGCGCTTTCCAGCACAATGTCGCCGGTATCCCTGTCCACGGTGGCCTTCAGACCGGAGGCGGCCAGGGTGTCGGACAGATCCTGCACAATCTGCGTGCGCAGCCCCAGCATGCTGTCGATCCGCTGGGTCTGGGCAGCCAGCTGTTCCTTCTGGGCGGCCAGCACGTCGGTGGCCGCGTCCAGGGCCAGCTGCTTGTTGGCCAGCTCGGACTGGAGCAGGGTCAGCTCTTCCTCCTTGGTGGCCAGGGTGGCGTTGGCGGCGTCCAACTCCTCCTGTCTGGCGGAAATGACCGCCTGGGCCTTTTGCAGCTGGAGCGACTGCTCGTCCAGCGCTGCCTGCACAGATTGCAGCTGAGCCGTCTGCTTGTCCAGGGCGGCCTGCTTTTCCTCCACCTGCAGCTGCTGCTGGGCCACCACGGCCTGGGCCGCGTCCAACTCGGCGGTTTTCGTTTCCATCATGGTGAAATACTCATACAGGCTGTAGGACAGAATCAGCACGAAGATCAACAGCAGCGCGGCCATCATATCGGAATAGCTGATCCAGCTGGCGCCGCTGTTGCCTGCGCCGTGGCCCGCGCGGCTGTTGTGGATGCGTTGCCTGGCCATGGATCAGGCCTCCTTCTTGCCGCCAAGGCTGTCCGCGGCCTGCCGGAGGGTTTCCTGCATGGAGGAAAGCAGCCGCTGGATTTCGCTCATTTGCTCGGCGGTGGCTCCGTCAGTGCCCAGGGCGGCGGCACTGTCGATCTTCTCGCCCAGGGCGGTGATGAGGCTGTTCATGCTCTGGTCAAACATACCCAGCGACCGGGACAGCCCCTCCACCACGTTCTGCACAAAGCTCTGATAGCTTTCCTTCAGCTCCCGCCCGGAATCCTGCATGGTCTTGCCCACGCCGGACAGGCGGGCGGCGGTGTCCTCGCTCAGCTTGCGCATGCCGGTCATGCTGTCGTAGCTTTGCTGTTGGAACTGGGAAAGCGCGCGGGTCAATTCATCCTGGTAGCCCTTCATCTTCTGCAGCGCGCCGGCCTGGGCCTCGGCGGCCTGGCGCAGGCGCTCCAGCAACTCCGCGGAGCTTTGCTCAAAGCGCTCGTCCCGGCGGCGGTTCTCGCCCAGCTCGCGGACATAGGTTTCAAAGTGCGTCATCACGTCCTGACTGACGCCCTGAAGGCGGTTCACATCCTCCAGCATGGCGTGGGCGGTGGCCAGCGACTGGGTCACCTTTTCCAGCGCGCCCTGCTGGTTCTGATTCATGTCGGTCAGGGTGCGGCCCAGTTCAAGGAACTGCTGGTTCAGCGAGGCGTTCATCTGCCCCACGAAGTTGGTTACAATGCGGCCCACGCCGTCCACCTGCGCCCTTGTCGCGCCGATGAGGAAGCTGTCCATGCTCTGGGCCACGGGCTGCATGGCGCGGCTGACGCTCAGCTCCATGGCGCCGGCCAGCTGGCCGGGCAGGGTGTCGGTGAGGGTGGACAGCATGTGGTTGCTGTCCTGATTCTGGCAGATCAGCTGCACGTCGTTGTCCAGGGGGCGCTGCATGGCCAGCTGGGTGAAGGA
>CAMDVP010000331.1 GCA_945877525.1 uncultured Clostridia bacterium
ATGGGCGCTCCGGCGGGGAGAATCATGGCCGCCAGCTCTGCGCAGGCATGCAGCTCCACGATCTCCACAGGACGGACGGCAACCACCGGATCGCACGATGTGAGCATGAGCAGCTCCATCGCCTGCTCCTGACCGGCATACTGGCAGGCCTGCATGGCGCACTGCCGCAGCGCCTGGGGAAGCAGACACAGCGACAGGCAGCGGATCAGCGCCTGCTGCAGCGCCCCCGCCATAAACATGAAGCATGGAATCCGCTGCGGTTCACCCAGATACGCGTTTTTTGTCCCGGCATACAGAACAATGCCGGGCGAGCGCCTTGCCGCCAGTTGGCTTAGAACCTGCAGTTCCTGCTCGGTTTGCGCAACGGCAATCAGCAGATCATTGTCCTGAACGCCCATGTCCGGCGTGACGCAGCGCATGCGGATGTCCAGCGCCTGACTGGAAACCCCGATCTGCTGCGCAAGGCGGAACAGCTCACTGTCTTTTCTGGAGAAAAGAAGCGTCACGTTCAGCCGGAGGGGATGATACGCGGGAAAATGCCGAACCATCGCGCTCAGCTGCCGGGCACGTTCCGTAATTGGCGCGTCATAGCGCAGCGGCTGCCAGTGCAGGGCCGTGCATCCCTTCGTGCGGTCCGCCCAGTACCGCAGAATCTCCGCCTCTTCTTCCCTTGTGGAAACCGTGATATCGAAGGGCTCTCCCGCGCTTTCCGCAAAGCCGAGGAGCAGCTCGCGGCAGCAGCGGTACAGCGGCGTATGGATATATTTCAGCAATACGCTGCGCGAGGCCATGGGCTGACCATTGACCGCAATGGTCATTTGCTGCGCAAACGGATCCACGGTCAGCGAAAAGTGCGTCATGCGAATCCCTCCGTATGATCCAGCGTTGCCAGTTGATAGGCCAGCTGGTAGTGAGGGTCAACGGGCGCATAGTAAAGCATGTAGAACTCCAGGAAGGTCTCCTCCGTCGCCTGGTCAGGGAAAACCACATAGCTGCCAAGGGCGCGCTGTATGCGGGAAACCCATTGCGTAAATTCGTCCGCGCTCTGCGGGCTGATTTTCAGCGCCGAGAATTTCAGGGGCAGCACCGTATACAGGCCCGCGCAGTTCAACCATTCAATGCCCGTTCCCGCAAGCAGACGAATCCGCTCGTTTCCTTCGCTCAGGGAGATATCGTCCAGGAAGCATTCCACCATCATGCGGCATGTCTGCTTGAAGGGCTGGCTCGCCTCGCTCTGGTTAATCAGCCGCAGGAAAGCGCGCTGCGACCAGCATCCCTCATTGCCGTACAGATATTGGAGCAGCTGGCCCAGCAGCGTTTTGTGCAGCGTCAGGTTTTCCCGCTCGGCGCCGCGGTAGAAGCGGCTGTTCCACCGCTTGACCTTGCACAGAACGGGCTCCTGCCAGCTGCTTTGGCTCACAATGGCCTCGCCGCGGCTCAGGCGGGCAATCTGGCCGATCTGCTCCTCGTCCAGCGAGAAGGCACCTCCGATGGTTTCGATGTCCGACTTTTCGGGCAGCTTCATGACAATCTTGGTATTGGTATTCTTGATGGCCGACAGATCCACCGCCGTCGGGGACTGGTCAACAATCACAAATCCCTCGCCGTAGGTTCGCATTTCCGCAATGGAGGCGCTGATCATCTCAATGGACTTTCCTGCCAGATTGGCGCTCTCCTGGCTCTGCTCGGTCGAGGTGCGCTTGAGCAGGTTGTGAGCCTCCTCAATGATGGTCACATGGCGCAGCGCCGCGTTCTCGCCGCTGGAGCTGACCATCCGGTACTCCTTCAGGCGCATGATCAGCAGGCCCATCAGAAGCGATTTCGTTTCCGAAGAGCCCACATGGCTCAGGTCAATCACCGTATAGCTGTCAAACAGGATATCCTCGGGGATGTCGTGCCGGCAGCAGAACACCTGCCCCATCAGGCCTGTGGTCATTGACTTGACCCGCGTCACCAGCGCGCCGATATAATCCCCCTTGGACTCGCTGGAGTAGCTGGACGCATTGATGATCCCCGGCAGCACTTCCAGCAAATCCTGGAACGTGGGATACTTGGGCCTGCCGACATCAAAGTGGAGCGATGTGTTCAAATCCCATCCGCAGCGGGTATAGATGGTTTCCATTCCTTCCTTGAAAATTGCAGGCATGGCCGCATACATGGGCCAGCAGGCGTTGAAGATCTCAATCAGCTGATCCATGTGCTCCAGAACGGAAATCTCCTCCGGGAACCGGAACGGATTGATTCTGAGCTGGCGGTAGCCGGTCGGGTTGGTCCAGAACACGTTCAGGTCGGGCAGGCCGCCGAATTCCTTTTTGTATTCGCCCTTCGCCGGCTCAATCACCATGAAAGGCACGCCCTCGTCGATCAGCTGTCCGATCAGCTGGTACGTTGTATTTGACTTGCCCGAACCGGTCGAGCCGGTAATAAAGGTGTGTGAGGTCAGCAGATCCATGTCAAGCCAGACAGGGTTATTAACCTCCTCCACCCCCATGTGCAGCACGTTTCCCAGGGCGATTTTCCTCCGGGCAGAAGCGCCGGTCTGCTGCGTGATTTCCCGTCCGAAGGCGGCGACCTTCTGCACCGCCACGCCGCTGACCGAATGGCGCGGCAGGCCCGCGAAAATGGGCAGCTCGCGTCCG
>CAMDVP010000332.1 GCA_945877525.1 uncultured Clostridia bacterium
ACTATGTATTTACCTGCCGCGCCGATGGTGATGCGGCCCATTACGCCGCCGCCGTAACGCTGACGCTGATCAATACCCTGGAAACCACCGGCTTCACCGCAAGGAAGCTTTGGGACGATCAGAATAACCGCTACGCCACGAGGCCTGATACCCTCGCCGTCACCCTGGAGCGCCGCACCGAAGTCAGCCCCGATTGGGAGACTGTGCTGGCAGACGGCCAGGCGGTCACCGCCGCCTTGCGCGAGGACAATGCCTGGACGGTCACCTTCGATCATCTCCCGGCCGTGGACATGCAGGGCAACGCCTACGTCTACCGCGTCACGGAGGAGGGTATTCCCAGCTACGCCCTGTCCAGCGCTGTGACAGACGATGAAGGCATCTACACCCTGAGCAATGCTCTGGAGGTTACCAGCTTCACCGCAAGGAAGCTTTGGGACGATCAGGATAACCTCTACGCCACGAGGCCTGATACCCTAACCCTCACCCTGGAGCGCCATACCGCAGTCAGCCCCGATTGGGAAACTGTGCTATCAGACGGCCAGGTGGTCACCGCCGCCTTGCACGAGGACAATGCCTGGACGGTCACCTTCGATCATCTTCCGGCTGTGGACACGCAGGGCAACGCCTACGTCTACCGCGTCACGGAAGAGGATGTTCCCGGCTACGCCCTGTCCAGTGCTGTGACAGACAACGAAGGCGTTTACACCCTGAGCAATCGCCTGACACTGCTTCATCTGAACGTTGCCAAGGTTTGGGACGATCAGGAGAACCTGTATCATAACCGGCCCGAGACCCTCACCGTCACCCTGGAGAGCAGCAATGATAACGGACAGACCTGGCGAACTGTGACACAGAACGGTCAGCCTGTAACGGCTGCACTGTCCGCGCCGGACTGGACATTTGCCTTCATCCGTCTGCCTGATCAGGATGAGGCCGGTACTCCCCTGCTCTACCGCGCCGTGGAGGCCGTGCCGGATGGCTATATGGCCGCTGAGCCCGTGCTGAACGTGTCGGAGTGTACCCTTGTCAACACCCTGCAGATGGTTTCCCTCGCCGGCGAAAAGCACTGGGACGACGCTGATAACGCCTACCACACCCGCCCGGATGCCATCCGTCTGCTGGTGCTCTGCAACGGCCTTCCCATGGAGCCCCAACCCGCCGTCACCTTTGAGGGCTGGCGCTTCACCGTCAGCGGCCTGCCGCGCAATGTGAATGGCAGGATTGCCGAATACAGCGTGGAGGAGCTGCCCGTGGCGCTTTACACCGCTGAGCAAAGCATTGTGACTGCCGTACCCGTGGATGACGAGCATCTCGTTCTGGAACTGACCAACCTGCTGCGAGGCCAGCTTTGCATTGACAACCTGACGCCCAACGCGGCCCGCAGCGTGACAGATGCCGGCGGCTTTGTGGGCGTGGGAAGCACGGCTCCGGAGCGTGACGAGGCTCCCTATGTTCTCGGCGCTACCACCGTCACCTGGCGCAGCGAAGAAGACTGGCTCCATCAGCCCAGCATAACCGTCAGCTACCGTGAGCATGATTCTACAGAATGGCACATCCTCGCCCTGCCCGACTGCCGCGACCTGTCCCCTCTGAAGCAGCGCTTCCCCGACGCTCGTCTGGAGGAAGAGGGGCAGACGCGCAGGCTGATTCTGGCGGATGATCCGGCGGACATGCCCATGCTGACCCGCGTCGAGGTGACCTTCCGGCCCACTATCGCCGTGGAAAACACCACATCCGGTGACCGCGGCGGCCAGGTTCGCGTGGAAACAGGCGCTTACAGCACCGTAGGCGACGGCCTGACCACCCGTTATCCGCAGACCATCGTATATGCCTCCGCCAGCGACCGCTGGATGGTGGACGTCAGTCACCTGTCCGTGGGCATTCCCGCATCCCAGCACGGCGCCTATGCCGATAACGCCGCGGCTGTACCCCTGCATTTGCAGGAGGACGGCAGCTTTACCGCGCAGGTTGCCCTGATGCTGGCCGGACGCAGCGAAAACGTGACGCTGACCGGATGCGTCAATGTGCTGAAGCGCGACGAATACGGCAATCCCCTGCAGATTGCCCTGACGCTGAACAATCTTCCCGCCAACATTGATGTGGGCATTCCCTTTACGACGGCGAAAATCCCCTCGCCCATTCCACAGACCGGGGATAAGCTGTCCCTTGCGCTGGCGTTTGGCGGCCTGTGTCTGGCAGGGCTGCTGCTGATCGCATTCCTCCGCCGCAAGCGCAGCAAGTAACTCAGCCCTGTCCCAAGCGATGTACCCGCAGCCATGCCCTGATAAACGGATGCTCCGTCACAGGCATGGCTGCTTTTTTCAAAAATCCATTGGCTTTCTTTCGTAATTCATACTGTTCTCGTTTAAGGCAATACCGCACAAATGAGTTGGTGCGGTAGCGAATGAATTTTATCGCCAGATGCAATGGCGGATTTTAAAGGTTAACTGGATGTAAATCGAAAAATCTGCAAGCAGCAAATGACGGAAAAGGCATCGCCAACGCTGCCATCGAATGGTGCGGTATTGCCTTAAAACGATTGCCCTACCGAAGGCAGATGCTTCGCGCCTGCGGGCGGCATCCGCAGCCTCAATCATCGCGGCAAACGGGCGCTCGTGTCGGCTGACGCGTTCGGGGTG
>CAMDVP010000333.1 GCA_945877525.1 uncultured Clostridia bacterium
CCGGGTGCGCAGATCGGCTACCGTGGTTCCGGCAGGCCCCGTCACCAGGGCAAAGCGGCGGCAGCCATGATCGCGGATCAGGTGGCCCATCAGCTGCCGCAGGCTGGGCTGATCGTCAAATCCCACCTCGACGCCCCAGTCCATGGCCATATCTACGGTAACCAGCGGCAGCCCCTTCACTTCGGTCAGCCTCCGCCGGATGTGATGGATGCTTTCCAGGCTGGGCATGGTATAGCAAAGCGCCGCCACCCCGTCGAAATCCGTCAGACAGGGCAGGTCAAAGATGGCGTTTTCATTTTTCTCATTGCGCTCCGAGCCCAGGTCGGACAGGCCCTGGCAGTTGAAAATGCATAAATCGAGGTTACGGGCGGCGGCCTCCTGCGCCATGCCGAGGGCATACTCCCGCTGATATTCCCGGTCAAGCCCCGCCATCAGCACAGCAATCCGCTTTCTCTTCATGTTCCCTCCGTACCTCCGACAAACATATATCAGCACCATGATACCATATTCTTCATCATATTATATAGTATCCTCAATAACTATGCAACCTTCTTTTTATGCCGCAGCCCGCCCCGTCAGCCTTGCCGCCCAGCAGGATTTTCCGCCCATCAGGACGAATAGAACAGCATCAGATATGCAAATGAGGGGGAATTCCCTGTGCTTGGACAATTCCTGGATGAGCATCCGCTCTCCGGCCTGATGGACGGTTCGGCGTTCCGTCCCTTCCCGCCCGCCTGCGACCGCGCCGCCTGGGAGAGCATTTCGGCGGAGAAGCGCGAGGATCTGCTGCGTATGGCGGCGCATTACCGCGCCATTCCCTATCCCATGCTGACCGCTACCCAGTTCATGGCCTTTGTTCGCAGCGGCAGCCGCAAGGTATATGAAAACCCCTACTTCCTGCGCCGCAAGAAGCTGATCGCCGCCCTGCTGGGCTGCTGTGTTACCGGCAGGGAGGATGACCTGGTCGATGTGATTGACGGCCTGTGGTGCATCTGTGAGGAAACCTCCTGGGTCATCAGCGCCCACAACGGCTCGGCTCACGAGGGCATGCGTCCCCCGGCCCAGCGTCCCCTGCCGGATGTGACCAATCCCTATATCGACCTTTTCGCCGCGCAGACGGGAATGATTCTTTCTCTTACCTGCTTCCTGCTGGCGGACAGCCTGGACAGGGCCGCCCCGGTCATCCGCCGCCGGGTGGGGCTGGAAATTGAGCGGCGCATCCTCACCCCCTTCGCCACCCGGGACGATTACTGGTGGATGGGCTTGATCCGCAAGAACCTGAACAACTGGACGCCCTGGATTGTCTCCGATGTGATGCTGACGGCCTCCCTGTGCATTTCCGATCGGGTGCGCCTGTGCGAGGTGATTGACCGGGCCTGCCGCATGCTGGACAGGTGGCTGGACATAATGCCTGAGGACGGCGGCTGCGACGAAGGCGCAGGCTACTGGAACATGGCAGGCGGCTCCATGCTGGACTGTCTGGAAACCCTCGAACAGCTGACGCAGGGCCGCATGACCTTCTGGACGGAGGAAAAAATCCGGCGCATTGCGGCCTTCCCGGCCACCATGCAGCTGGACAACGGCTGGTTTGTCAACTTTGCGGACTGCGACGCCAGACCGTTCATCAGCGGCGAACGGCTGCAATACGCGGGCGAGCGCTTCCGCGACGGCTGTTTGACCGCCGTCGGGGCTGCGCTGCGGCAGGAGCCCTCCTACCAGATCAGCGATACGCCTCTTCTGCGGCGGCTTTTGCAGGAAGTGTTTCACCCCCATCCGGCGCAGTCCGCCGCATCGCAGCGCATCCCAAGGGATGTGTGGCTGCCCAGCCTGGAGGTGCGCATGCTGGAGCGCGCGGGCGCTATCCTGGTGGCCAAGGGTGGGCACAACGGCGAAAATCACAACCACAACGATGTGGGCTCCTTCATGCTGTATCTGGACGGCGAGCCCGCCGTGGTGGACGCAGGCAACATGGTGTATACCGCCAAGACCTTCTCTTCCGAGCGGTATACCCTGTGGAACACCCGGTCGCGCAACCACAACGTACCCCTCATCGGGCAGTGCGAGCAGCGGCCCGGAGTACAGTACCGCGCGGGAAGCGCCGCATGTCTCCCGGACGGCATGACCCTGGACATGGCCGGAGCCTACGGCGATGAGGCCGGGGTGACAGCGCTTTCCCGCCGCCTGTCACTGGATGACGCAGGGGTATTGACCCTGACGGACAGCATTCTCCTGCAGGAGGAAAAGCCCGTGTGCTGGGTGTTCATGCTGCGCTGCCGCCCCGAGCTTCAGGAAGGCAGCGTCACCGCCGGGCCTGTGAGGCTTGACCTTCCTGCCGGCATGCAGGTGCGCGCAGAGGAAATCGTTATCGAAGATGAACGCATGGCCCACAGCTATCCCGGAAGCCTGTGGCGGCTGGCCTGCGAGGACGCGCCTGCCCTGCGGCATAGCGCTGCCTTCACCTTTCGGAAAAGCGACGCTGGCGCTTGATGGGTATCGCCCGTAAACCAAACCGCAAAAACCACCAAGGAGGAGCTATGATTACCATTTCCGTTCTGGACGCATCCGGCGCGCTTCTGGCCTCGTCCGCCCATGAAAGCGAAGCGTTCCTGTGTCTTGACCGTGTGTATGAGCTCGG
>CAMDVP010000334.1 GCA_945877525.1 uncultured Clostridia bacterium
AATGCGCTGGCCCGGCTCCACCCGAAGATTGAAGTGCTCGATCAGCGGGCGGTCGGGCAGGTACTGGAAGGACACATCCTCGAAGGCGATGGCGGCATTCTCCGGGGCTGGAAGCGCCTTGTCAGACTCCTGCTCGGCGGGCTCGTCCATCAATTCAATCAGGCGGCGGGCAGAGGCCATGGCCGTCTGCAGCTGGGCCATGATGCCGGTCACCTCATTGAAGGGCTTGGTATACTGGTTGGCATAGCTGAGGAAGCAGGTCAACTGGCCCACGCTCATGCCGCTCGACACCACCGTCAGTGCGCCTGTAAGTCCCACCGCCGCGTACACCAGGCCGTTGACAAAGCGGGTCAGCGGGTTGGTGAAGGCAGGGTAAATCTGCGCCTTGTAGCCCCAGTGATACAGCCGCCGGTTGATCTCCCCGAAGGTGTCCTCGCTGGCCTGCTCATGGCCGAAGAGCTTCACCAGCTTCTGCCCGGAAACCATCTCGTTCACGTGGCCGCCCAGCTCGCCCTGAATCTGGCTTTGCTTGATAAAGGTCTTGTGCGTGCCCCGGGCAATCAGCGTGGCGATCACCATCGACACCGGGGTCAGCGCCACCACCACCAGGGCAATCAGCGGATGAATGGACAGCATGAAGCACAGCGTGCCCACAATGGTCGTCACGCCGGAAAACAGCTGGGTGAAGCCCTGCAGCAGGCCGTCGCTCACCGCGTCCACATCGCTGACCACCCGGTTGATGATGTTGCCGTGGGCAGTGGTGTCAATGTACTTGAGAGGTACATGCACCAGCCGTGCAAACACCTTCATGCGCAAATCGCTGACCGTCTTGTAGCTCACCGTGTTGGTACACAGGCTCATCAGCCACTGGAACAGCGCGCCTGTCACAATGGCCGCCGCCAGCAGCAGCGCGTAGTGACCGATCACCGCGAAATCCACCTGGCCGGGGCCGAGGATGGCGTCCACCGCATGGCCTATGAGCACCGGGCACAGAAGCGACATTAGCACATAGACCAGCGCGCAGCCAAGCGCGAACAGCAGATACAGCCGGTAGGGCCGCACAAAGCCCATCAGCCGGCGGAAAACCTCCTTGCCGCTCATGCCTCCGCCTCCTCTTTGCGCATCTGGGACGCACAGATTTCCTGATAGGTCGGGCAGGAACTCAGCAGTTCCTCATGGCTGCCCCGGCCCACCACCTCGCCCTCGTCCATGACCACAATCATGTCGCAGCGGCGGACAGTACTCACCCGCTGGGACACAGAGATCACCGTCGGCCGTGGAGACAAACTGCGCAGGGCCTTCTGCAGGGCTGCGTCAGTGGCGTAGTCAAGGGCGGAGGACGCGTCGTCCAGAATGAGAATGTCAGGCCCGCCCACCAGCGCCCGGGCAATGGTCAGGCGCTGACGCTGTCCGCCGGAAAAGTTCGCGCCGCCTTGGGACACCGGCGCATCCAACCCCAGGGGCTGACTGCGGATGAACTCCGCCGCCTGAGCCGTTTCCAGCGCGGCCCACAGGTCGTCATCCGTCGCCGAAGGATTGCGCCAGCGAAGGTTGTCCCGCACCGTGCCGGAGAAAAGCAGATTGCCCTGGGGAACCATGCCCACCTTCTGATGGAGCTGGCTGAGAGGGTACCTCCTCACATCCACGCCGTCCACCAGCACCTGCCCGTCTGTCGCATCGTAGAGGCGCGGAATCAGCTGCACCAGGGTGGATTTCGCGCTGCCCGTGCCGCCAATTACGCCCACGGAGGCCCCGGCGGGAATGTCGAGGTTCACCTGACGAAGGGCGTTTTCCGCGCCCTCATAGTAGGCAAAGTCCACCCCGTGGAAGCTGACACGGCTTTCGCCGGGAACAGGGCTGACGGGCGTGTTGCCCTCATCCCGGATGGAGGGCGTCGTGTCGAACACCTCGTTGATGCGGGAGGCGGAGGCCGCCGCCTTGGTGAAAATCACCACCAGGTTGGCCACCACCACCAGCGCCAGAAGAATTTGCGACATGTAGTTGACGAAGGCCACCACCTCGCCCTGGGTCAGGTAGCCCGTATCCACCCGCACGCCGCCGAACCACAGGATGGCCACAATGCCAAAGTTCAGAATCAGGAAGCTGAAGGGCGACAGCACGGCGTTCAGCTTGCCGATGGCAATGGCGTTCTGCGCCAGGTCGTCGCAGGCCGCGTCAAAGCGCTGCTGCTCGCTCTCCTGCTTGCGGAAGGCCCGCACCACCCGCGCGCCGGAAAGGTTCTCCCGGGTAATCAGCGCCACGCGGTCGGTCTTTTTCTGGATGGTCTTGAAGAAGGGCACCGAGCGGCTCATGACGATATACAGCACCAGCGCCACCAGCGGCACAATGGCCAGAAACACCAGCGACAAGTGCAGGTCAATGCGCATGGCCATGATGACCGCGCCGATAACCAGGAAGGGCGCGCGCACCACCAGGCGGATCAGCATGGCCACAGCCGTCTGCAGCTGGTTGATGTCAGAGGTTATGCGGGTAATCAGCGTGGGTGTGCCAAAGCGATCCAGCTCACGCCAGGACAGGGTATTGATGTGATGGAACAGGCTTCTTCTAAGGTCTGTTCCCACACCCTGGGAGGCTCTGGAGGCCATGGTCTGGCAGG
>CAMDVP010000335.1 GCA_945877525.1 uncultured Clostridia bacterium
TTTCCAACCCCGCCCTGCGGGACGAGCTGCGGGCCTGCGGCGAAATGGCCGGGGTCAAGACCAGCGGGAGGTGCTGGCCTTTGGCGGCACCGACGCAGGCGCCATGCAGACCAGCCGGGGCGGCATTCCGGTGTGCACGCTGTCCATTCCCTGCCGGTATGTGCATTCCGCCTGCGAGGTCATCGACATGCGCGATATGGACGCGGGCCTGAAGGTGCTGCAGACCTACCTGAGGAAGTAACCCTTGCACGGCGCGGGAAGGGGATGAAAGACCTTCCCGCGCACGTTTCTTTTATGCGAATTTCCGGCACAAGGAGGCGGCGGCGTGGTCGCGGGAATCTATCTGGCGGTATACCTTGCCAGCGGCGTGATGATGGTGCGGTGGCTTCTGCCGCGCAGATCGCCCATGGCCCGCGTGTGGCTGGGGTGCAGCCTGGGGCTTTTGCTGATGATGTGGCTTCCGGCACTTTGCGCTTTTTGGCTGAACTTCACCTGGGCGGCCCACGGCGCGGCGCTGGGGCTGCTGGCGGCGGGCATGGCAGCGTGCTATTCCCTGCGTGACAGGCGCGCTCCCTCCTCCTGGGACGAAAAGGAAACCAGCTTGCTGCGCCAGTGCCTGCTGGTGGCGCTGCCGCTGACGGTTCTGTCGGGTTATCTGCAATACACCCACACCATGCGGGTGGATGAATGGGGCAATTGGAACGTGGGGCAGAGTACCTACGGCGATTTGCCCATGCACCTGAGCTTTATCACCGGGCTGAAAAACGCCGCCTTCCCGGCGGATTATCCCTTCTGTCCCGGAGAGAGGCTGTCCTATCCCTTCCTGACGGACAGTCTGTCCACCTCCTTCTACCTGATGGGGTGCCCGCTGCAGCTGTCGGTGATCCTGCCCGGTACGCTGATGATGGCGCTGTGCTTTGTGGGTGTGATGGTGCTGGCCCGGGAGATGACCTTCGGCCGCAAAACCGTGGTGCTGGCGGCGCTGTTGTTTTTTCTCAACGGCGGGCTGGGCTTTCTGTATGACTTTGACCAGGCGGGGGGCTGGGAGGCGGACGGAACCCTGACTGTAGTGGAACGGCTGGAGACCATCCTCACCGGGTATTACAAGACACCTACCAATCAGCCCGACCCCAACAACCTGCGCTGGAGCAACGTGATTGCCGACCTGATGATTCCCCAGCGGACGCTGCTGGGGGGCTGGTGCATGGTGGTCCCCTGCTTCTACCTGCTGTATACCTGCTTCGACCCGTCAAAGCGTATGGAGCAGGGCGGGCTGCGGGGGGAAATTCTCCTGGGTGTGTGGGCCGGTGCGCTGCCGCTGATCCATACCCATTCCTTCCTGGCGCTGGCGCTATGCTCCCTGGGCATGCTGGTGTATGACATGATTCATGATCCGGGACGGAAACAGCTTCTGCTGCGCTATCTGCGGTATGGCGCCATCGCCGCATGCCTGGCGCTGCCCCAGTTGATCTGCTTCACCTTTGGGCAGGTGTTTCAGCAGGATGCGGAGAGCGGCAGCTTCCTGCGGCTGTGGTTCAACTGGGTGAATAATCCCGATGGCGACGGCAATCTGCGGGACTTCTACCTGTGGTTCTATGTGAAAAATGTCGGCTTGCCCGTGCTGGCGCTGATCTTTGCCCTGCTTGAAAAGAACAGCCATACCCGCCGCCTTTTCGCCGGCGCGCTGCCCATTATTCTGGCGGCGGAGCTGGTGCGCTTTCAGCCTAACATGTATGACAACAATAAGCTGCTCTACCTGGCGTGGCTTTTGTGCTGCATGATCGTGGCGGACTGGTGCGCCGTGCTGTGGCGGCGCCTGAAGGGCCTGCGCGCCAGAACGGTGATGGCTGTGATGGCTGCTGTGGCGGTGTTCCTGTCCGCCGGACTAACGCTGTGGCGGGAGTGCGTGAGCAGCTATCAGGCCTTTTCCGCAAAGGCGGTGGAGGCGGGGGTGTATGTCCGTGACAACACTGAGGAGCACAGCGTGTTTATGTCGGGCACCCAGCACCTGAACCCCGTGAGCAGCATCGCCGGGCGCAGCACGGTATGCGGCCCCGACCTGTGGCTGTATTACCATGGCTTTGACACCACCGAGCGGAAGCGGGACATTGCCGCGTTCTATGAAAATCCGGAGGAAAACGTCGCTGTTTTGCAGAAATATGATGTGGATTACATCTATGTGAGCAGCTATGAGCGGTCGAGCTACCGGGTTAACGAGGATGCGCTGGAGCGGCTGTTTGAAAAGGTGTACGAGAATGGCGAGGCCGCCGTCTATCGCGTGCCGGAGGGCTGAAGATGGAGAGGTTTTTGCGGTATTCCCTGGAGAAGGGGCAGCGCATCCGGCTGATCTATCAGACGGAGGAGGGCGATATGAAAATGGTAAACGCCCAGGTGACGGCGCTGGAGGAAGGCATGGTTCGGGTTGTGACCGTGCGCCCCAAACAGGAAATCGAGCTGCCGCTGGAGAAAATTCTGTCGGCGGATTATCGCCGGGGGGATGAGGGGCAGGCGTGAGGGGCTTCGCCGCTGCTGCGGCGACCAGAGGGCTTTCCGATCGCCCTCTGGACTCCTTCGGGGGGATTGGGTTCCCTGACGAGGAGAGCGG
>CAMDVP010000336.1 GCA_945877525.1 uncultured Clostridia bacterium
CCCCGCCCCCGCCCCGCCGCCGCGCCGGCTGGGGTGGGGGGCGGCGTGGGGGCGGGGGGGGGGGGGTCCCCCCCCCCCCCCCGCGCGCCCCCCCCCCCCCCCCCCCCCCCCCCCCCGCGGGGTGCCTTTGCGATTCTTTTTCCACTTGCTCCATGTGGCGTGATATGGTATACTTGCGGAGGAAAGAGGGATGCATGAGGAGGGAATATGAAACCTCGGACGAAGAAGCTGTTGAACTTTGCGTTCATCTTCGGTACGCTGGCGATTGTGCTGTTGCTGGGGGTGAACGGTCAGGAAATGAGCGGCGCAATTGAGGCGCTGAGGAGCATCGGGCCGGAATGGATCGTGCTGTGCGTACTGGCCTGGGCGGCGTATCTGTGCATTGACGCGGCAAGCGTCTATTTTTTCCTGCACCGGCAGGGGTACCGCATTACGGTGCGGTACGCGCTGTTCGTTTCCATATCGGGGATATACTACTCCAACATCACCCCCGGCGCCACGGGCGGCCAGCCCATGCAGGTGTACTACCTGAAAAAGCGCGGCATTCCCATCGGCATCGGCACCTCCGCACTGACGGTGAAGTTTTTCTCCTTCCAGTTCATGCTGGCGGTGCTGGGCACTGTGCTGTGGATTGCCTACGGGCCGTTCATCGCTAAGCAGGTCGGGCGGAGCATGTGGATTCTCATTTTCGGGTATGTCTATAATGTGATCTGCGTGAGCTTCGTGCTGATGATGGCGGTCAGCAAGCGCCTGGTGTGGTTTTTCATGAAGCTGATTGTCCGCGCCGGCGCAAAACTGCACCTGTGCAAGGATCCCGCCGCCACCCTGATCAAGTGGGAGGACGTGCTGGAAACCTTCCACTCCAGCGTACTGATGATCACCCGCCGGCCGATGGACCTGGTCGTGCAGCTGCTGCTGGGCGGGGCGCAGCTGCTGAGCATGATGGTGGTTATCTTCTTTGTATACCACGCCTTTGAGCTGAGCGGCGCCAGCTATGGCCAGCTCACCGCCCTGGGCATCATGCTCTACACCAGCGCGGCCTATACGCCCCTGCCCGGCGCGTCAGGCGCGCAGGAGGGTGTGTTCGCCCTGTATTTCTCGCAGATTTTCCCCGACGGCATCCGGCTGATGGCGCTGCTTCTGTGGCGCTTCTTCACCTACTACCTGTCGCTGATTGTGGGCGCCGTGGTGTCGGTGCTCAACGGCTTCCGCCCGGGACAAAAGAAGGACAGACCCTCTGCGGACAAGCCTACGGACGTGTGAAACGCTCCGCGGACAAAGGAGCTGCTATGCGGAACAAGAATGTTTGGATTATCCTGTGCGCCGTGGTCGCCATTGCCCTGGTCGCCGTGCTGGCGGTTACGCTGCGGCCTTCCCCCGCTGTGCCGGACGCGGACGCCCCCACCCTGGCACTGGAGGGCGGCGCTACCGCCTCCCCGGACGGGCAGGAAGCGCGGGCCTATTTACTGATGACCGTGGGCGGCACCACCTACGCCCCCCTGGCCCTGACCACCGAAGGGGATTTTACCATCCGTCAGGAGACCACCGGCGCGGAAAATGTGGTGCATGTGACCCCGGACAGCATTGCCATGAAGAGCGCCAACTGCGACAATCAGGATTGCGTGCTGCAGGGCACCGTAACCCTGGACACCAAGGACGACCGGGTGCTGGGCAGCATGATTATCTGCCTGCCGCACCAGGTCACGCTGGAGCTGTATTCCGCCGAGGAAATGGCGGCGCTGCTGGCTGAAGCAGAGCAGGAGCGTGACGCAAAGTGAAGGGCATGACCAATCGCGAACAAACCCAGCGAATCGCCCTGTCAGGGCTGCTGGTGGCACTGATGCTGGTGCTGGGCTATGTAGAAAGCCTGATTCCTGTGGCGGCAGGCATCCCGGGTATCAAGCTGGGGCTGTCCAACGGGGTGCTGATCTTCGCCATCTATATGCTGGGGATTCCCACCGCCTTCGTGCTGATGCTGCTGAAGGTGGTGCTGTCCGGGCTGATGTTTGGCGGCGTCAGCGCCATGATGTACGCCATGGCTGGGGGCCTTCTGAGCATGGTGTGCATGTCCCTGCTCAGCCGGGTAAAGGGCGTCTCGCCCATTGTGGTCAGCATGATCGGCGGCGTAATGCATAACGTGGGCCAGGTAGGTCTGGCCATGCTGATGCTCAATACCCCCAAGCTTCTGTATTATATGGCTATCCTGATGGGCGTGGGGCTGGCCTGCGGTGCGCTGACGGGCGTTTGCGCCGACAGCGTGATGAAGCATTTGAAGAAAATCCGCAAATGAGCTTTGCGGAGCGCAGTATACTGATCTGTTTCTAAAATTCATATCCATTTATGCGGCAGGAAGGTTTCGCCTCTGCGGAGGCGACCAAAGGGCTTTGCGGTCGCCCTTTGGAAACCTTCGCGCCGCATCCTTTTATTCGTTTAGGATGAGCATCATGTTATCTACGTTTAGAATAGTATAGCTTCAAACAATCACGCAGCCCCCGTGTCGCGGGGCGGCGGGCGCGCGCCCGGGCCCCACCCCAACCAAAAAAACCAACCCCGAAAACCCCCCCCCCGGCGAGCGGGGCGCCAGCCCCACCCCCGGGAGAAA
>CAMDVP010000337.1 GCA_945877525.1 uncultured Clostridia bacterium
GGCGCTACTCAATTCCTCCAGGAGCGAGGGCAGCGCTGCCCGGAAGGCGTCCTCCCCTTCCAAGAGCAAATCCAATGCTCGGCGGTACGCGCCGGTGACCACCGCCACGTAGTACTCCGTCTTCATCCGGCCCTCGATCTTCAGGCTGGCGACGCCCGCCCGGCACAATTCCGGCAGCAGGGGCATCAGGTTCAGATCCTTCGCGGAGAACAGGTAGGTGCCATGCTCGTCCTCACATACAGGCAGATATTCCCCGGGACGCTTCTGCTCCATCACCGCGTACTGCCAGCGACAGGGCTGGGCGCACTCGCCCTGATTGCCGCTGCGCCCGGTCAGCGAAGCGCTGAGCAGGCAGCGCCCGGAATAAGCCATGCACGCCGCACCATGGACGAAGGTCTCCAGCTCGATGCCGCCGTCCAGCCGGTCGTGCAGGGCCTGAATGCGGTCCAGACTCATCTCCCTTGCCAGAATGACCCGGCTGCAGCCCAGCGCCTGGTAGTGCCGCACCGCCGCGGCATTGACCGTGCTGGCCTGGGTGCTGACGTGCAGGGGAAGCTCCGGCACCTGCTCCCGCAGAGTCACAATGGCCCCCAGGTCGCTGACAATGGCCGCGTCCACACCTACGCTGTGGGCGTAGCGGGCAGCATCCACCAGACTGTCCATCTGGTCGTCAAAGGGAAAGATGTTCAGCGTCAGGTAGAATTTCGCGCCGGCGGCGTGGGTCAGGGCCACGGCCCGGGGCAGTTCTTCCTCGTCAAAGTTGCCCGCAAAGGCCCGCAGGCCGAAACGCTTCATCCCGCCGTAGACCGCGTCCGCGCCGAAGTGCAGCGCGGCCCGCAGGCTGGCCATGCTGCCTGCCGGGCAGAGAAGCTCGGGCATTACATGCTCTGTCATCACTGGATGCCTCTTGACTGATCGTATTCCTTCCACAGGGGCGCGTAGATGGACACGGCCTGCTCATGCTCCTGCAGGGTGCGGGAGAAGTACAGCTCGCCGCTTTCCGGATCCTTGGCGCAGAAGTACAGGTAGTTTTCCGCCAGATAGGTTTCGTCGGGGTACAGCGCGGCGCTGATGGCCTCGGCGGAGGGGTTACACACGGGGCCCAGAGGAAGCCCTGCATTCTGATAGGTGTTGTAGGGGCTGCTGACGGCAAGGTCGCTGTCCGCCAGAGACATCTTCCGCACGCCGGTGATGTAGTGGATGGTCACGTCGCTCTGCAGCTTCATGCCCTGCTTCAGCCGGTTGTGGAACACGGCGGACACCTTGGCAAAGTCAGCGTTCTTGGCTTCCTTCTCAATCAGGCTGGCCAGAGTGATGATCTGATCCATGGTATAGCCCATCTCGGCGGCCTGCTCCTGGGCGTCGGCGGGGAAGGCGCGCTCGGTCTGGGAGAGCAGCTTGCGGAGAATATCCTCGGCGCTGGCGTCGGTATACACCTCGTAGGTGTTGGGGGAAAGATAGCCCTCCAGCACATACTTGCGCTGGGACACGTTTTTGGTGGCCAGCACGTCGGCAATGTAGTAATAATCCTGGAAGGCTTCGCCTGTGCGGCACAGCTGAAGGAATTCATCCTTGCTCTGCAATACGCCGTCCTGCACCAGTTTGTCAGCGAATTCCTCGATGGTCCAGCCGGGAATAAGGGTGATATTGCGCACCAGGGGATTGCCGTCGCCACGGGTCAGCTGGTCGGCGATCTCCTGCATGGTCATGGTTTTGTTCAGCCGGTAGTTGCCGGACTGGATTTTCTGCCCCATGCCCGCAAAGTCGCAGTAATACTTGAACACGGTGCGGTTGCGGATCAGGCCGGCGGATTCAAGGTTGTTGGCCACGCGGGTCAGGCTCTGGCCGCTTTCCACGGAGAAGGCCATCTCGGTGGGGTCGTTCACATCCGCCGGGGCCAGATAGGCGTCGTACACCTTGTTCCACACGGTGAGCAGCAATCCGATGACCACCACCAGCGAGGCTGCACCAACCAGAATAGGCCGCAGGATGTTCCACAGCCCGGAATACCAGTAGGGGCCATACTGGCGCTCGTCGCGCATGGAGCGGTAGGTATAGTTGCGCTTCTGCTTCTTTTTCAATGGGAGAACCCTCCTCTTTGTGGGGCAGCGTCAGGCTCCGGGCAGCTGCACGTCCAGATCCGCCGCGTCGGTGAGGATCTTGAAAATATCAGCCATGGCCTGCTGCAGGCGCATTTCCGCCAGCAGATACTGGGACACCTCCGGCTTGCCGAAGAGCAGGGCCGAAATGCCGGAGAAGCGCTGCATGTCGTCGCTGTCGGGCTGCTGGCCGGACATGGCGGCCATCTGCAGGGAAAGCTGCAGCTTTTTGTACTCGCGGATGAGGGCGGCGACGGTTTCGTCGGCCATCACGTCGTCTTTGAGGCGGTGGTAGGTCTGGTATTCCTCACTCTGGCGGATATCAGCGGCCAGGCGGTGGGCGGAATCGTATTGCATGGTGCATGCCTGCCTTTCATGATGAATAACGAATGGGGTGGGGGAATTCTTCCTCGCGCCCAAAACAAAGCGCAAGGAGGCGCTCCATGGCGGAGGCCCCCTGCGGATGCCCGGCCGGTCAGATGTCGAGGATGATC
>CAMDVP010000338.1 GCA_945877525.1 uncultured Clostridia bacterium
CATCCATGCTTATGCCGGTGACCGGGGCGGGCTCGGGCTCCGCCACGGGCAGGGGTGCGGCAGGGGCCGCGCCGCCCTCCCGGGAGAACACGATTGCCACGCCTTCTTCCTCCATGCGGAGCAGGCCGTCGTCCGTCAGGGTCAGCTGGGTGCCGTCGATATAGCCTACGCCGTCCGAGACCGTCCACACACCCTCGTCAGTGTCCTCGCCGTCAAACAGGGTGACCGTGCCGTCCGCGTTCAGGGTAACCGTCATGGTCATGTCCAGGTCGGCCATGCTGTAGGCTTCACCCGCCATTTCCATGGAAACGCCCTGCCACTCGCCCAGGAAAGGCTCGCCTGCATCGCCCACGGGCTGGGCAGGCTGGGGCGTGGCGGTGGGTTCGGGGGTGGGCATGGGCTCGCTCTTCACGGCGGAAAGCAGCGCATCCACATCGGGCAGCTGCGCCGGGTCGGTCAGGCACTTCTCCGCCGGGAAGGCCACGGACTGATCCTGATTGAGGAACGCATACTCGCTGATGCTCTCTGTATACGGGCCGATGTACACCGTTTCCAGGCTGGTGCAGCCGTCAAACACATATCGGTCGACATTGCGCACACCGTTGACAAACACGACCTCCCGCAGGCTGGTGCAGCCGGAGAACACGCCTTCGGACAGGTTTTCGATGGGCGCGTAGCAGATGAAGGTTTCCAGAGTGGGGCAGTTCTGCAGCGCACCCCAGGGAATCTCGGTGTAGGTTTCCGGAATCACCAGGGAACGCACCGGCAGTTCCACGTCGAAGTTGTCGCCGCAGGAGGCGCGTCTCATCATGCCGCCGCCGATCATGGTCAGCTGCACACCGTCGATTTCCCGGGGCAGCGTCAGGTTCAGCTCATACCCCTGGTAAGCGTCCAGCCGGGCGTATTCCTCGTCATACCAGAAGTCCTCGCCGGGCAGGGTGGCATAGGGCATCTCCGTCAGGTCGTGGGGAGGCTCACCCACGCGGGAGACAGGCGCGTACCATGGACGATGCGCCAGCGCGCTCAGGCGCGCCACCTGTTCCCTGGTGGCATCGGGCGCGGCGTAGATTTCCGTGCGCGCAAAACACTGCGCCAGCAGGCTGTCGGGCAGGATGGCCGGGTCGCACAGCACGTTGATCCGGGTCAGATAATCACAGCCGTCCAGCGCACCCTCTCCGATGTAGGTCAGGGAAGCGGGCAGGGTCAGCTCCGTGATGCCTGTGCAGTTCCGGAATGCCCCCGCGCCGATGCTGGTCAGAGAATCGGGCAGCTTCATCTCCGTGATGTTCGCGCAATTCCGGAAGGCCTCATCCCCGATGGTGGTGATGGAGCCGAACATCTCCACATACGACACGCTGCTGTCGGCGAAGGCCTCCGCGCCAATGGTGGTAAACCAGCCGCAGTGGTGGGGATAGAAGGAACGGATGGTCTGATTGCCCTTGAACACGCCGTCGCCCAGGGCAGTGACATTGATATCGTCATAGTCAGTCCAGACGCTCAGGTCAGGCTGGCTGCCGTGATACTCCGTCCAAACGCCGCCAGTAATCGTGGTGATATCGGCCTGATTGACGGGGTACTCCGCCACGCCGGCGGATTCGGGATTGTTGATCCACACAGTGCAGTCGGGGCACTGGTCGCGCAGCATGGCTTCATAGGCGCGGCGGTTCTGCTCCGTGCTGTCCCAGGGCAGATCCAGGTCGGCCACATAGGTTTCGGCAAACGCGTCCGACGCAATGTCGATGGGCTCGTAGAAATCAAACACCAGGTAATTCAGCGCGGTTTTAGCAAAGGCGCGGGGGCCGATGGATTCCAGGCTGCCGCTCAGGTACAGCTCCTGACAAAATGCCCCCTCAAAGGCGCTCTCACCGATGGTTCTGACGGTGCTGGGCAAGGTCAGGATGGTTTCCCAGTCATACCGGAACGCCCGCGTGCCGATCTCCTCCAGGCCCTCGCTCCAGTCGATCCGCAGGGCCTGCGCGCTGTTAAACGCGTCGTCGCCGATGGTTTTCAGCGTGGTGGGGAAGCTGATATAGGCGATGTTGCCGGCATACTTGAACGCGCCTGCGTCAATGCGCTCCAGCCCCTCGGGGAACACCACGCCATAGATGGAATAATCGCTCCTGAATGCCTCCGGGCCAATGGCCTTCACCGCCACGCCGCCGATGGACGCGGGAATCTCCACATAGGCGTGATACTCCCGGTAGCCGGTGATCGTGCCGGTGGCCGCGTCAAAGGTGAACCAGTCCTCGGTGTTCTCCTTTTCGGGAATCACGGCGTTTTTGCCGCTGGGCTGCAGATGCTCCGCCGCGCCGTTGGCGTCCTGCAGCGCCGCCGCGTAGGCGGACAGCTGATCGTCCGGCACATAGATGGTGTAGTCCTCCGGCATCACGGAGAAGCACCAGTCCGCGCCGATGAACAGGGGGCATGCACCCTCGAAGCGGATTTCCCTCAGATTTGCACAGGAGCTGATAGCTCTGTCCACGATACGGACGCTGGATGGAATGGTCAGGCTGGTCAGTGCGTTGCAGTTGGAGAAATTGGAGCCGATGTACTCCAGCCCGTCGTTCAGGGTGACGCAGGTCAGG
>CAMDVP010000339.1 GCA_945877525.1 uncultured Clostridia bacterium
TATATCTGCAGCGGGCTCAGCGGCAAGCGGGTGACCATTACCGGCATCCCCGGCAACGCCCTGTGCGCTTACCTGGACGACTGCCGGGTGGAGGTCATGGGCAATGCCCAGGACGCTACCGGCGATACCATGAACGCCGGTGAACTGATCATCCACGGCAACTGCGGAGACGCCACAGGCTATGCCATGCGCGGAGGCACCATCCTGGTGGAGGGCAACGTGGGCTACCGGGCGGGCATCCATATGAAGGCCTACGAAACTCAGGTGCCGGTGCTGGTGATTGGCGGAGAAGCCGGGAGCTTCCTTGGCGAATACCAGGCCGGGGGATATATTGTGGTGCTGGGGCTGAAAACCAGGGATCGTGCGCCGGTAGGACGTTTCTGCGCGGCCGGCATGCACGGCGGAAAGATATTCCTCCGCACGGAGGCGGACATGCCCTTCGATCTGCCCGAGCAGGTGGCGGTCCGGGAGGCGAATGAAAGCGACAAGCAGGAGATTGCTCCTTTCGTGGCGAAATATGCCACGGCTTTCGGCAAAGATGCGGGGGAACTGCTCTCCGCGCGATTTATGGTGCTGGAGCCCAACACGAGCAACCCTTACAAGCGCCTGTATGTAACCAACTAAGGAGGAGCCTGTGATGACGCAGCAGGAAGTGATCGAGTTTGTGCAGGAGAATGACGTCAAGTTCATTCGTCTGGCCTTTGTGGATTTATTCGGCGCGATGAAGAACATTGCCGTCATGGCCTCCGAACTGCCCCGTGCCTTTGACGGGGGGATATCCTTTGACGCGTCGGCGGTCAAGGGCTTTTGCGATGTGGACAGAAGCGAGCTGTTTCTCAAGCCTGACCCGAACACGCTGACGCTTCTGCCCTGGCGGCCGCAAACCGGCCGTGTGGCCCGCATGATGTGCGACTGTTTGACCCCCGAGGGAAGGCCCTTTGACGGATACAGCCGCACCATCCTGCGCAGCCAGGTGGAAAAGGCCCGCAGTCTGGGCTATTTCTTCCGCCTGGGCACGGAATATGAGTTCTATCTTTTCCAGGCGGATGAAAACGGCGAGGTAACGCTAAAACCCCAGGATCAGGCGGGCTATATGGACGTGTCGCCCCTGGACAAGGGGGAAAACATCCGTCGGGAAATCTGTCTGACCCTGGAAGAAATGCACATTCAGCCCGAAAGTTCCCATCACGAAAATGGCCCCGGACAGAATGAGATCGACTTCCACTATGCCGGCGCGCTGACCGCCGCAGACAACGCCATGGCCTTCAAGGGCGCTGTGCGGTCCATCGCTGCGCAGTACGGGTTGTGCGCCTCCTTCATGCCCAAGCCTTTGAGCGACGAATATGGGAATGGGCTGCATGTAAACCTTTCCGTGGAGAAGGACGGACGGAGCCTGTTTGAACAGGAGAGCGGCGCGCTGGCTCCCGATGCGCAGCACGCCATGGCAGGCATCCTGCACCGGATTCGGGAAATCAGCCTGTTTCTGAATCCCATTCCATCCAGCTATCGCCGCCTGGGCAGCTTCGAAGCCCCCAAGGCCGTCAACTGGAGCTATGGAAGCCGCAGTCAGCTGATCCGCATCCCTGCGTGCACCCCCGGTCATGGCCGCATGGAACTTCGTTCACCCGATCCTGCCTGCAACCCGTACCTTGCCTTTGCGCTGATCCTGGCCGCGGCCATGGAGGGTATCACGGAGGTGACGCCCCTGCAACAGCCCATGGCCGTGACGGAATATCTGCCGGGCAATCTGGAGGAAGCCATTGCATTGGCAGAAAAAAGCCAGTTTGTCCGCGAGGTGATTCCGGAAAGCACCCTGAAGAAGTATCTGGATGAAAAGCGAAAGACTGCCGCCCGCTTCGATGCAGATCCCAAGGCGGTGTTCCAGCAGCATTTGCGCACCATCTGACGGGAGGGAACTGGGATGCAGGAAAGCGTCCTTCTGGTGGGAAGCACCGAGAAGAGCCGCGCGATGCTTCAGTCGCTGGTTCCGCCAGACAGGTATGGCGCGGTGAAGCTGTGCCAGAGCAGCGCGGAGGCCAGGCGATACGCCGTGACCGCCGAGCCCAGCGTAGCCGTGATCAGCGCGCCGCTGAGCGACGAAAGCGGCCTGGAGCTGGCCATGACCCTGGCACACCAGACCATCGCGGGGGTGCTGCTGCTGGTCAAGGCCGAGCTGGCCGATACCGTGGCCTCCCGGGTGGAGGAGTGCGGAGTTCAGGTGCTGTCCAAGCCCGTTGCCAAGCCTCTGTTCGACCAGGCGCTGCGCTTTTCCATGGCAACGCGCCGCCGCATGCTGGCACTGCAGGAGGAAAATCAGCGTTTGGAGAAGAAGCTGGCGGAGCTTCGTCTGGTGGATCGTGCCAAGTGCGTGCTGATTCAATATCTTGGCATGACCGAGGAGCAGGCCCACAGGCAGATTGAAAAGCAGGCCATGGATACCAGGCAGACCAAGGCGGCCATTGCCAGGGCCATTCTGGCGTCCTATGCGATGTAAACAAATAACGCAGCGGCGGTCCATGCCGGCTAGCCGGTGCGATTGCTTTGATGTTGTATTCTCTTC
>CAMDVP010000340.1 GCA_945877525.1 uncultured Clostridia bacterium
TGTGCCAGAAGAGATAGTAAAGCATTTACCTAAAAAGGCAATGGCTTAAGATGTTTGAGTACATTTCGCCGGAGGTGCCGCCCATCGCCCATATGGAGGGCGTTGACCTGATTACCGAAGGCGTGGTGACCCTGGGCAAGACCCTCGATATTCTGGAGCGTTATGCCGCTACCCGGGACGCGTCGGTTCTACGGGAGAAGAAAGACGGCGCATATCTGCTGGCCCAGACGCTGGTGGAGAAATGCACTTCCGTCAAGTTTATCGTGGGCCGTGCGCTGAACCCTGCCCATCAGAATCCGGACATGCCCATCTCCCTCTCCATTAAGCTGCGGCTGGTGAAGGATATTTCCGATTGCCTGAAGGGTATGGGAAAGCCCACCACCCTGCGGTATTGCTAATACTATTCTCAAATTCAACCGACACATCTACTCTCGCCTTTTCCATTCAGGCGTCCGGTCATTCCACTCACCGTAGCGCTGCTACGCCTCGTTCCATTCCCGCCCGCCAGAATGAAAAATTCGCTTCGTATCTTGTGCCATTTTCATTTGAGAAAAGTATAAGAGCAAACAGTGTGAACACGCGTCGGCTTTTCGTGTCCGGCGCGTGTTTTTTACGTTCCGTTCATATTGAGTTTATATTTCCGTAGATAATGGTATCAATTTGAACAAAAGGATGTGGAAGCAGTGGAAATTCTCTACAAGCTGGTGGTTTGCTTTATTGCGGGCATCGGCGCGGGGCTTGGGACCGGGTTTGCCGGCATGAGCGCCGCGGCGGTGATCAGTCCGGTGCTGATTACATTCCTGGGCATGGAACCTTACAGCGCCGTGGGCATTGCCCTGGCCAGCGACGTTCTGGCCAGCGCGGTGAGCGCCTATACCTATGGGAAAAACAAAAACCTGGATATCCGCAACGGCCTGATTATGATGGTGACGGTGCTGGCCTTTACGGTGGTGGGCAGCTGGGTGTCCAGCCGTGTACCCGGCAACACCATGGGCAGCTTCAGCACCTTTATGACCCTTCTGCTGGGGGTGAAGTTCATCGTCAAGCCGGTCATGACCACCAAGGAATCCATGGGTCAGGTGAGCGCAAGGAAGCGTGCCGTCCAGTCAGTGGCATGCGGCATGGTGATCGGCTTTATCTGCGGGTTTGTGGGCGCAGGCGGCGGCATGATGATGCTCCTTATTCTTACCTCTGTGATGGGCTATGAGCTCAAAACCGCTGTGGGCACCAGCGTGTTCATCATGGCCTTCACGGCCCTGACAGGCGCGGTGAGCCACTTTGCCATTGGCGGCGCGCCGGATGTGTGGTGCCTGTTGTTCTGCATGCTCAGCACGCTCCTGTGGGCGCGGATTGCCTCCCGCTTTGCCAACAGGGCCAGGCCCGAAACCCTGAACCGCGCCACCGGCGTGGTGCTGGTGGTTCTGGGCGTGGTGATTCTCGGGGTCAATCTGTTCAAATGATGTCGTCCTCCGTCCATGCCCGGCGTAGGCGCTGCTTGATGGCAGCCTCCCGCCGGCTGACCTGTACCTGACTGATGCCCATGGCCCGGGCGGTTTCCGCCTGGGTTTTGCCAAGACGCAGGCGCAACAGCAGCAGCCGCTGATCCTCCCGGCTCAGGCGGGACACCGCGTCCCGAAGGAGCAGGCGGTTCATCCAGTCGTCACGGTCGGGGAGCAGCTCCTGCAGGCTGCGGCCGTCGGGAAGGGGCGCATCCATGGAGGTCACCTGGATTTCCTCCATGGACAGAGCCAGCTCGGTCGGCTCCATGCGGAGCAGCGCGGCCAGCTCCTGCATGGTGGGCTCACGGCCCAGGCGGAGGGCGAGCGCTCTTTCCGCCCGCCGGATGCGGCTGCGCAGTTCCCTGTCCTGCCGAGGCACATGCACGGGCGCGTCCATGCGGCAAAGCATGCGCATTTCACCCAGAATCATGGCTGCGGCATAAGTGGAAAAGCTTGTGCCCATGGACGGATCATACCGGGCCAGGGCCTTCATCAGCCCGACGCAGCCCTGCTGGTACAGTTCCTCCCGCTCCCGGGTGTGCCAGGGAAAGCGCCGCACCATGGCCGCCACCAGCGGCAGATGATCCTCCGCCAGCTCCTGCATGGCCTGCCTGCCCTGCATCCGCGCCATGGAAAGGGCGGCCGGGAAGTCTTTTGCGGGGGTGGTGCTCACCATCCGCCTCCGGAGTGAATTCGCTTGCTCATGCGCACAATGGTACCCTTGCCCGGGGCAGACTCCACGTCCACATCATCCATGAAGGTTTGCATCACCGCGAAGCCCATGCCGCTGCGCTCCTGCTCGGGATGGGTGGTGAAGAAGGGCTCCATGGCCTTTGGCACATCGGCAATGCCTCGGCCGCTGTCCTTGACCTCCACGGTGAGGGTGGAGCGGTCATCGATGGCGGCCCGAAGGGTTACCATGCCGCTGGAGCCCTCATAGCCGTGCACGATAGCGTTGGTTACCGCCTCGGACACGGCTGTTTTGATATCCGCGATTTCGCTGACAGTAGGGCTGAGCTGCACGGCAAAGGCGGCGATCACCACCCT
>CAMDVP010000341.1 GCA_945877525.1 uncultured Clostridia bacterium
CGGTGACGGTATAGGTATCCCCGGCCTGCAGGTCGCGGGTAACGAAGATTTCGCTGCCCGTGTTGAAGTGGGGAATCAGCTCGCCCCCGGGGCTCAGGCTGCGTACCCGCTGGGGAACGAACAGGCTGGAGGCGTTGCTGTCCAGCAGCTGCACGCTGACCTGCGCGGCGGCCATCAGCCCGCTGTCCTCGCCCAGGGCGCCCCCGGGCAGGGCCATGTCGAAGGTTTCGCTGCGTTTGCCCTGCCACTGCCTTGAGGTCCACAGATAGCGCCGGCCTGCCAGGGTGTCCACCCACATGCGGCCGGTGTATTCGTTCTTGACGCTGCCGCGCAGATAGGTGCGGCGGGGCGTCTTGACCAGCATGACAGGGTGATCCGTGGGCATGGCGGTGCCGCCCAGCTGGTTTTGCCCCTGGGGATAATAGCCCTCAGAGGCCAGGGTGAACACATTGCGGGGAGCGGTAAACATGAACCGGTCAAGGATCTGCGTGCGGAGCCTGTCCGCCGCATCCTTGAGGGGTTGAATGGTAACGCCATCCGCGGGGGAAAGAAGAAACGCCGCCAGGGTGATCACCAGCGCCAGGGGCAGCACGCGGCGAAGCGCGGGGGTTTCCTGACTGCCCGCGGCTGCAAGGGCAATCACTGCCAGCACCGCGGGCGAAAGCCACGGCAGCAGCGATGGCTGATCTGTCAGCCAGAGCAGCACCGCAGGCAGCACCGTCACTGCCAGGGCCGGGTATGCCCCGACGCTGCGGGAGGTGACGGCATAGCTGAGAATCGCCACGGGCACCGCCAGCAGCAGGGCTGTTTCCCTGCCCACCATGGGGATGGCGGTTTTCAGCCCGCTGAAATGCAGCGTCGCGGCGCGGAGAATTTCCGTCAGCGTGCCCATGCCGCCCAGGAGGAAAAGCCATGCTGCCGCCGCTCCCGCCAGCACTGCGGCCAGGATCAGCCGGGTGAAGCGCCTGCCGGAGCACAGGGACAGCACGGCTGTCAGTCCCAGCAGCACCGCTGCGGCCCCAAGACCCTCGCCCAGCAGCCCAACGCTGCCAAGCATGGAGAGCAGCAGCCCCAGCCCCAGCAGAAACGCCAGGATGCCGTGCCGGAGGATTTCCCGCATGCCGTTTTCTCCTTTCTGCCAAAGGTGAGCCTTACGCCGGAATGGGGGTGACATAGCACACCTCCACCTCGCCCTGCTGAAGCTTGCTGATGAGGGGCAGCACCGCCGCATCGTCCGGGGTGAAGGTAACCAGGTACAGCCGCACCACGGGCCCCATGCGCCGCATGCGGATCATCACGTCCACCATGGCGCTGTTCAGCCTGGCGGTAATGACCACCGTCGCGCCTACCCGGCGCATCCGGCGGGTTTCCAGCAGCAGCACGCGCTCGAAGCGGTCGGTTTCGGAAAAGTCCACCCGCGCCAGGTTTTCCAGAATCAGCGGCAGGCCCATCGACTTCTCCAGCTCCACGGGATGCTCCCCAAGCAGGGGAAGGCGAACCGCGTGATCGGAATTCATCTGGGAGGACACGATGGACGCGGCGGTTTCCAGCAGGGAGTCCCGCACGTCCGCCTCAGCCTCGGGGTGGCCCCAGGAGGGCGGAGCGGAGCAGTCCATCAGCACCAGGCAGTCGGGCAGCACGGGCTCCTCAAAGCGGCGCACCACCAGCTCCTGCTTGCGGGCGGAGAGCTTCCAGTGGATTTTCTTCAGCGCGTCGCCGGGGAGATACCCCCGGATATCGCTGGGGCTGGACACGTCCTCCGTGGCGCGGGCCATGGTTTCCAGGCCCGAATCCCCTGGAGCGAAGGTCAGCGCCTCCACATCGAAGGGCAGGGGCAGCACCAATAGCTCCGTCCCCTCAGCCTCCGGGTGCTTCGTGATGGAAAAGAAGCCGAACAGATCCTCCACCGTGCAGCTTTTCACCCCCGGGCGGCTCACGCCCACATGGGCGGCGTGGAAGGGTAGGGTCAGCTTCTGCAGCCGCCCCGGCGCGTCCTTCAGCCGCACGGCGGTTTCCGGCGTGTCTGGCGTGGCGTACAGCTCCAGCAGCATGGGCGCCACAGGGATCAGCCCCCGGTGCCGCACGGAAACCGTGAGCATCACGCTTTCACCCCGGCGCACGGTGCGCTCGGACAGGCTGCTTTGCACGTCCAGCGTGCGGGAGGCCCGCCATACCCCCAGCAGGCTGCTCAGCACCGCCAGAACAATCAGCATCGCCGCGGTGAAGAACACCGGGCTGCCCGTGGAAAAGGCGCAGAGCAGCAGCGCCAGGGCAATCACCCCCGGCAGCGTCAGGTGCATTTTCATAGCTTGACAGGCACCGCCACATTCTTCAAAATGGTCATCAGCACCTGCTCGGCGCTCACGCCCTTCATGCGGGCCTCAGGGTTGAGCACCACGCGGTGGCTGAGCACCGGCAGGGCCATATGCTGTACATCCTCCGGGAGGATGAAGTCCCGCCCGTCCAGCAGCGCGCAGGCCGGCGCGCCGGGGATCAGCGCGATGGCCGCCCGGGTGGGCGCGCCCAGCTGCAGGGCAGGCTCCT
>CAMDVP010000342.1 GCA_945877525.1 uncultured Clostridia bacterium
AAGGCAAGGCTATCCTGCGCGAGCTGGGCATTGAGGGCGACTATGAGGGCATCGGCCATTGCGTACTGGGCTACCCTGACGGCCCCCTGCCCGAGGTCAAGCCCCGCAAGGAACGCTACGTTTATTGGGCCGAATAATGCGATCCTCGTTTCATACGATTGCTTTGCCGAAGGCAGAGGTTTCGCGCCTGCGGGCAGCGTCCGCAGCCTCAATCGTCGCGGCCAAAGGCCTTTCGTTTCGGCTGACTCGTTTGACTTTCTCTTTGTCGCCACCGGCGAGGCGTCGTCCTTTGGAAACCTTTGGGGCCGTCCTTTTGATACTACACTTTTTTGCAGATCAGTATGAATGCAGCACAGTATAAAAGAATAACAGCCGCGGAGCACGTCGAACTGGTGCTCCGCGGCTATTGCTGTCATTTGGGGAAGATCAGTCAAAGGGATAGCACATGCCCCACTGGGCGCGCAGCGCATCCATGGTGCGCATAATATGGATGGTTTCGCTGTGAGGCATTTCGGGGCACTCCAGCGCGCCGGTTTCAAGGGCGCGCAGGCATGCCTCCACCTGATATTCATAGCCGGTGATCTGCGGCGGCACATGCAGGGTTTCCACCGGCACGCCGTTGCCGGCGCGGTCATAAACGGAAATGACCTGCGGGTTGTTGATGTTATCCACCGTCAGATAGCCCTTCTCGCCGCAAATCACGCCCTGACGATTGGTCTGCACCATGGCGGTGGATGTCAGGCAGGCCGTGCGGCCGTCGCGGTAATGCAGGGTAATGTTTTCCGTGTGGTCAACCCCGGTATCCAGCATGGCTACGCTGCTTTCCATGCGCGCCACATCGTCGCCAAAGGCCATGGACGCGAAGTTCAGCGTGTAGACCCCCAGATCCAGCAGCGCGCCGCCAGCCAGCTCCGGCCGGGCGATGCGCTCCTTGTCCAATACAGGATAGCCCAGGCTGGCCAGCAGCACCTGCGGCTTGCCGATAGCGCCACTGGCCAGCACATCGTCAATCATCCGGCGGGAGGGCATATACCTCGTCCAGATAGCCTCGGTCACCAGCACGCCCTTGCGCTCGGCCAGGGCAAGCACCTCCTCGGCCTGACGGGCGTTGCCGGTAAAGGCCTTCTCACACAGCACGGCCTTGCCATGCTCCACGCACAGCCTGATCTGCTCCGCATGGAGGGAATGGGGCGTGGCGATATACACCAGATCCACCGCGTCATCCCGCACCATTTCATCATAGGAGCCATACGCCCGGGACACGCCCTCCCGCTCAGCAAAGTCCTGCGCCTTTTCCAGGCTGCGGGAAGCCACGGCGTACAGTTCCACCGGCCTGCCCTGCTGCTGCATGCCCCGCAGCGTTTTCGCCATCGACCGGGCAATGCTGCCCGCGCCAAGAATACCGACCTTCATTGTGCATTCCTCCTATGCCTGTTGACTTCGCCGCGCCCATGCGTGATTCCTGCCTGCTTTTACTTTTCCGGCCCCGTGTACCGGAAATTGCGGAGCACGGCCTGCCCGCCCGTTTCCTGTGTGGCATAGTGGAACAGGCCGAACCGGCAGCCGGTGAACAAATCCATTTTGAAATACATGGGATGCGCCTCCCCCGCCTGCGACCACACGCCGCCGCGTAAATAGTGCAGCGTGCACAGGTCCTCCATGCCGCTGAAGTCCGTTCGCACCCGCACGGTCATGATCGGCTCCTCCACCGGCATGATCTCTGTCACCTGCGGCGCGCGGGTGAAGAAATCCTTGTCCCCCCATACGGAGGGATTGTCCGCCCGGGCCGTCAGGGTCACCAGATACAGCTTTCCCTCCCGCCTGTGCAGCGCGATGGCCGCGTAATGGGACATGTAGACGCACAGTCCGGCAAAGTCGCCGTCCTTTATGCCGGATGCGTCGATGGTCACCTCCGCCTCGCACGCCGGGCCCACACAGCGCTGGGTCAGCACATTCCGGGCCTGCAGGAGATTCCCGGCAGTCTGTCGCGCGGTCAGGCGCAGGGCGTTGCTGTTTTCCTCCAGTTTCCAGGCCGATGGATCGGGATTGTGGGAAAACTGCCACCACGGGGCCAGCCTGTCATCATCCGGCAGGCAGAACGCGCTGCCGTTGAGCGGGAGCAGCCCATGGGGCGCAGCCGCGCCCGTACCCGGGAAGTCCGTCGGCACCCGTCCATCCGGCGTAGCAATGGCGGGAAGTCCGTCCGACCCCAGAATCATGGGCATCATTACCGGCGCACGCCCCAGCGCGCCGCGATCTTGGAACATGAACAGATACCACCGGCCCTGAGGATCATCCACCATGCCGCCCTGGGCCACCCCAAGGTGGCGGCAATAGCGCATATCGTCATCAATGATGTCCCGCCCGACAAATTCCCCTTCCAGCGAGTCCGCCACAAAGCACGCCTCGGTCTTCAGCCGGCTTTCGCACAGGGGCATATGGCAGGTGAACAGGTAGTAGCGCCCGTCCCGCCGGTACAGGTGCGAGCCCTCATACCCCAGGGGAACGCC
>CAMDVP010000343.1 GCA_945877525.1 uncultured Clostridia bacterium
CGACACCAAGACCGTGGGTTTGGTCTACTGCTCCGCCGAGGCCAACTCCGTGTACCAGATTGAAGAGGTTGCCAAGTACCTGGCCGAAATGGGCATTGAAACCCAGAAGTTCCCCTTCTCCGATTCCAACGACCTGGCTTCCGTGACCCAGAGCGCCTGCGACTCTGTCGACGTAATCTACATTCCCACCGACAATACCGCGGCTTCCTATGCCGAGACCATCGCCAACGTGGTGCTTCCCGCCAAGAAGCCCGTCATCGCCGGCGAGGAAGGCATCTGCCAGGGCTGCGGCGTGGCGACCCTGACCATCGCCTACTACGATATCGGCTACAAGACCGGTGAAATGGCCTATGACATCCTGGTCAACGGCGCTGACATCAGCACCATGGAGATTGCCTTCGCGCCTCAGTTCACCAAGAAGTATATGCCCGCCAATGCTGCTGAGCTGGGCGTGACCATTCCTGAGGACTACGCTCCCATCGAGTAATCCCCTGTCCTGATTTGTCTCCACGCGCCATGAGAGGGCGTCCATCCTTTCATGGCGCCCTTTTCAGTTTCAGTCGCGCACTATACCTGCGAGGAGGACCTGACCTTGGAAATCGCAAAGCTGTTCAACGCCATGCCCGGCGCCGTGTCCCAGGGCGTCATCTGGGGCATCATGGCCATCGGCGTCTACATCACCTACCGCATTCTTGACGTGGCCGACCTGACGGTGGACGGCTCCATCGCCACGGGCGGCGCGGTGGCCGCCATCCTCATCACCTCCGGGTGCAACGCATGGGTGGCGCTGCTGGTGGCCTTTGCGGTGGGCCTGCTGGCCGGGCTGGTGACGGGTGTATTCCACACAGCCATGGGCATTCCGGCCATTCTGGCGGGCATATTGACCCAGCTGGCCCTGTATTCCATTAACCTGCGCATCATGGACAACAAGGCCAACACCGCCATCAGCGCCAACAAGTACACCCTGCTGGTTTCCTCCCGCAATGTGCGCGCCCTGTCCCCGGACAACCCCATTGTGCTGCTGGTTATCTTTACCGTGGTCATCATCGCCGTTTTGTACTGGTTTTTCGGCACGGAATACGGCTGCTCCCTGCGCGCCACCGGCGCTAACGCCCACATGGCCCGCGCTCAGGGCATCAACACCAACATGGGCAAGGTGGTGGGCCTGATGCTGTCCAACGGCATCGTGTCCCTCTCCGGCGCACTGCTGGCGCAGTACCAGGGCTTTGCCGACGTGAGCATGGGCCGTGGCGCCATCGTCATTGGTCTGGCTGCCGTCATCATTGGCGAGGTGGTGTTCGGCAAGCTGTTCCGAAACTTTGCCGCCAAGCTGATTGCCGTGTCCCTGGGCGCGGTGATCTACTATCTGGTGATCCAGGTGGTGCTGTGGCTGGGCCTGAACACCAACGATCTGAAGATGCTCACCGCTCTTGTGGTGGCGCTGTTCCTGGCCGTGCCCTTCTGGAAGGGAAAGCTGGCCACCGCCCGCCTGAATGCGAAGGGAGGCCGCAGCGATGCTTGACATCAACCATATCGCCAAAACCTTCAATCCCGGCACCATTACCGAGAAAAAGGCCCTCACCGATTGCGACCTGCACCTGAAGGCCGGCGACTTTGTCACCGTGATTGGCGGCAACGGCGCAGGCAAGTCCACCATGCTCAATGCGGTTTCCGGCGCGTTTCTTGTTGACCATGGCAGCATCCTCATCGATGGAACCGATGTGACCCGTCTGCCGGAATACAAGCGTGCCAAATTCCTTGGCCGCGTATTCCAGGATCCCATGACCGGCACCGCCGCCACCATGAGCATTGAAGAAAACCTGGCCCTTGCCTATCGCCGCGGGAAGCACCGCACCCTCCGCTGGGGCGTGACCGCCAAGGAGCGGGATTTGTACCGCGAGGAACTGAAAACCCTGGAGCTGGGCCTGGAGGATCGCATGACCAGCAAGGTTGGGCTGCTCTCCGGCGGCCAGCGCCAGGCGCTGACATTGCTGATGGCCACCCTGCAAAAGCCCAAGCTGCTCCTGCTGGACGAGCACACCGCCGCCCTTGATCCCAAAACCGCCCAGAAGGTGCTCCACCTGACCCGCAAGCTGGTCAGCGAGCACAACCTCACCGCGCTGATGGTCACCCACAACATGAAGGACGCGCTGCAATATGGCAACCGCACCATCATGATGCACGAAGGGCGCATCATCCTGGATATCGGCCAGGAAACCAAGGAGCGCCTGAAGGTGGAAGACCTGCTTCAGATGTTTGAAAAGGCCAGCGGCAGCGGACTGAACAACGACCGCATGCTGCTGGGATAAGCCATCCAGAAATGCAAAGCGCCCCGCACTATCCCATGGTGCGCAGCGCTTTTGTGTGCTTTGGTTATCGTTTCTGATACTATGCTGCATAAAAACAGCATCAAAGGGACGGCCCAAAGGTTTCCAAAGGGCGAAGACTCGCCAGTGGCGACAATGAGAAAGCCGAACGAGTCAGCCGAAACGAGCGGCCTT